>CAYQEV010000023.1:0-22130 GCA_964416745.1 uncultured Woeseia sp. | reverse complement strand
CTCCGGCTGAGGATACAAAAAAAGAAAAGGATGAGCCGGCCTAAACAAGCACAGATTCATTCACAAAAACTTGCTTCTTTAGTTTCGTCATGAAGAGTGATAAAAAGATCCTCGTTGGTAAAATTTCAAATCCTCATGGCATCAAAGGGTGGGTAAAGGTTATTTCTTTTACTGATCCCATAGAAAATATTCTTTCTTATAAACAATGGATAATTTCAGATAAAGAAACAGAAAAGACTTATTACCTTGAGGATTCTAGAGTTCAAGGAAATAAAATTGTTATAAAACTAGAAAATGTCAACGACAGAAATGATGCTGACTTACTAAAAAACTTACAAATACAAGTTAATAGGTCAGATTTACCAGAACTTGATCAAAATTCTTATTATTGGGAAGACCTAGTAGATTTCAATGTAATTGATATTAAAGGCAATCATGTGGGCAAAGTTGATTCTCTATTCAGAACAGGATCAAACGATGTGCTGGTTATAATTGATGAAACTAAAGAAAGGTTATTAGTACCTTTTATTATGGAAGAGGTTATAAAGTATGTTGATTTAGCTAAAGAACTTATATCAATTGATTGGCCAGAACTATGAGTAAAAAATGAAATTCAATGTAATAACAATCTTTCCTGAACAATTAAAGAGAACACTTGAGTTTGGAGTTATTGGAAAAGCCATAGAAAAAAAACTCATAGAGTTAAATTTTATTGATCCTAGGGAATTCTCTGAAAATGATTATGGGTCTATTGATGACAAAGCTTATGGTGGTGGGCCTGGAATGGTTATGCAAGTGGAACCAATATTATCCTCTATTGAAAAGGTAAAAAAAGAAAGTAGAAATAACATAAAAACAGTCTTTCTTTCTCCACAAGGGGAACAATACACACAAAAACATGCTGAATCTTTTATGAAAGATAGTGAAATCATAATAGTATCAGGTCGCTATGAAGGATTTGATGAGAGAGTCATAGGCCTTACAGAAAATTCAGTTGAGATATCCATCGGAGATTACGTTCTATCTGGTGGTGAAATAGCTACTTCAGTAATTGTTGACTCTATATCAAGGTTAATATCTGGTGTTCTAGGTGATGAACAATCTGCAGCACAAGACTCATTTACTTCAGGTCTCTTGGATCATCCGCACTACACAAGACCTGAAATTATTAGGGATAAAGAAGTACCTAAGGTTCTTCTTAGTGGAGATCATAAAGCCATAAAACGCTGGCGACTTAAGCAATCTATTGTGAGGACTTTTAAGAAGCGACCAGATTTATTAAAGAAACGTAAGTTAAGCAAAGATGAACAACTACTACTGGATGAATATTTAGAAGAATTAGATGATTAAAAAATTAACATCTAGTTTAGATTAATATACAATTCAGGCCTTGATTTAAAGGAATCAGTGGATATGAACATTATTGAGCAAATTGAAAAAGAACAACTAAGAGATGACATCCCAGAATTTAATCCTGGAGACACAGTTGCTGTGCAGGTTCGAATAAAAGAAGGGGCTAGGGAACGTCTTCAGATTTTTGAAGGTGTTGTTATTGCTAAAAAGAATAGAGGCTTAAACTCATCTTTTACAGTACGAAAGATTTCTAATGGTGAAGGCGTTGAAAGAGTTTTTCAAACACACAGTAAGTTAATCACTGAAATTATAGTTAAACGAAGAGGCGATGTCAGACGTGCAAAACTATATTATCTTAGAGAAAGAAGTGGTAAATCTGCACGAATTAAAGAAAAAGTCTAAAGAATATAGTCGGTGACAGTCAAACAAATAAAAACTCTTTTTTCTATATTATCTATATTCATAGTATTAAATATCTCAGCATTTGAGATGCCTGATATAGATCTCCCTGATGGTTTCCAAATTAATGTATTTACTGATGATGTTCCTAATGCACGATCGATGACTCTCGGTGATGAAATGATTTTTGTATCAACAAGATCTGAAGGAAAAATATATGCAATAACCAATTATCAGGATAATCCTAAAGTTTTTGTACTAGCCTCAGGACTATATATGCCCAATGGGATAGCATTTCATGAAAATGACTTATATGTGGCAGAGATACATCGTGTGTTGAAGTTTGAGAATATTGAAGAGTCATTAAATGGTTTAATTCAAAATAATGATTTCAACACAAACGCTCTAAGTTTTTCAGTTATTAGTAATTACCCTAAAGACAGGCATCATGGGTGGAGATATATAGTTGTTGGTCCTGATAAAAAATTATATGTACCAATTGGTGCACCTTGCAATGTTTGTGATGAACCTGGCTATGCTGTTATTACGAAAATTAATCTTGATGGGTCTGGAAAAGAAATTATTGCCACAGGTATTAGAAACACTGTAGGTATGACTTTTCATCCTCAGACAAATGAACTTTGGTTTACCGATAATGGCAGAGATATGTTAGGCGACGATTTACCACCTGGTGAACTCAATAAAGTATCTTTCAAAGGAGAGCACTTTGGATTTCCTTTCTGCCATGGTTCTAAAGTAGTAGATCCACAATACGGATCTTTAGGGAGTTGTAGTGATATAACTGCTCCTGTCCAAGAACTCGATGCCCATGTTGCTCCACTTGGATTAAAATTTTATACAGGAACTATGTTTCCAGAAGATTATCATAACCAAGTATTTATACCTGAACATGGTTCATGGAATCGATCTGAAAAGAGCGGTTATCGAGTCACTTTAGTAAAATTAGATCAAGATCAGGCAATTTCCTATGAGACCTTTGCATCAGGCTGGCTTAAAGATGAAGAATCTTTGGGTAGACCAACTGACTTATTGG
Organism: uncultured Woeseia sp.; assembly: GCA_964416745.1. Classification (GTDB taxonomy): domain Bacteria; phylum Pseudomonadota; class Gammaproteobacteria; order Steroidobacterales; family UBA11654; genus CACPJA01. The sequence goes on along the minus strand of CAYQEV010000023.1, from coordinate 19,324 downwards.
TCTTGCCTGACGGATCAATGTTAATAAGTGATGATCAAAACGGTGTAATTTATAAAATTACCTATAATCAAGAAAATTAGGAGTAATGATGAAAATAAAATCATGGATGAGCAAATTTGGAAAATTTTTAGATGCTACTGGATTGTTTGCAAAACGCTTAGTGGTTTTCATTATCCTTCTAATCTTTATAGGTGCTCTATTTTCATCTGGTTCAGGAGACAAACAAACTGAAATACTTGAGGGTTCAATTCTAAGTCTTGATCTTCGAGGGTATTTAGTAGAGGAAAAAACACAATCTGAGTTCGAAGCAGCTATTGCTGAATTTTCAGGTGAATCAACTAACGAAACACTTGTTTCTGATGTTGTGAATGCCATTGAGATGGCAAAAAATGATGAATCAATATCATTTCTCCTTGTGGAGATGGATGATTTTCTTGGTGGAAGCCCCACTAAACTTCAAAATATTGCTGATGCTATTAGAGATTTTAAAGAATCAGAAAAAAAAGTTATTGCCTATAGTGGCTATGGGTACAATACACCCCAGTATTATCTAGCCTCACTCGCAGATGAGGTTCATATGCATGATTATGCAGCGATTTACATCTCTGGGTACAGATCTTATCGAACATATTATAAATCCTTCTTTGATAAATTTTATATTGATTCGAATGTTTTTAAAGTAGGGGAGTTTAAGGCCTTCGTTGAGCCCTATTTTAGAGATAGCATGTCAGAAGAATCTAAAAATAATATCATCGAATGGATATCTGTTTTATGGTCCAGTTATCTCGAAGAAGTTGCTTTTGCTAGAGGGATTGAAATTGAAACCTTAGAGAAATATATTCAATCCTTAGACGAGGTAGCAGATGAATCTAACGATGATCTAGCGGTTGCATCTTTAGATATGGGTCTGATAGATAAACTCAGTAATAAACGCGAATTTAGAGATTACCTATACTCATTGGCTCCGGGTGAAGAAGACAATGAAATTAACATTGTCGGCAGGAATGATTATCTGAATATCTCTCAAATAGAATCCGATTATCAGACCGGAGAAGATAATGTGGGACTAATCATTGCAACAGGCGGCATTGTTGATGGATCAGCAGGACCTGGAAGTATTGCTGGAGATGATTTTATAAAACTCATAAGAGACGCTTATGAGGATGAATCAATTAAAGCTTTAGTTTTAAGAGTTGATAGTGGCGGTGGAAGTGCTTACGCCTCTGAAGTTATTGCTGATGAGCTAGAAAAATTTAAATCATCTGGACGTCCAATCGTAGCTTCTATGGGCGGTGTCGCAGCTTCAGGAGGCTACTATATTTCTGCTCCAGCTAACCAGATCTTTGCAGAATCTCATACAATTACAGGGTCAATAGGAGTCGGTGGTTTTATCCCTACTTTTGAAAGAGCTCTTGACTATATCGGTATCCATGAGGACGGCTATTCAACAGTTGACACAACCACGTCAGTGGCAAAGACATTGACAGAGAAAGACAAAAAATTAATGCAAAGTGGAACTGATCTAGTTTATAAAAAATTCATAACCAAAGTAGCTGAAAACAGAAACATGACTATTGATGAGGTTGATAAAATTGCCAGAGGTAAAGTATGGATTGGTCAGAAAGCTTTGGACATAGGATTAGTGGATCAATTAGGCACACTTGCTGAAGCTATTGATAAAGCAGCAGAATTAGCTGAACTAGAAAAAGACACATTTGGTGTTAAGACCATTGATCGAGAAAGTCCCTTTGAGAAAATACTTGGAATCCCTATAGCTAAAACTGTTATTGGAATAATGAAGATTATGGGTATAAATTTAAACAATTCAAATCTAAAAGTGCTTAATAATCTTAGTAATAGCATGGACGAACTTAATTCATATAATGATCCAAGAGGTATTTATATGAACTGCTTTTGTGAATTGAAATAAATTAGATAAGACCAGCTTCAAGTCTGGCAGCTTCTGACATCATTTCCATACTCCAAGGTGGGTCTAACACTAGCTCGACATTAACCGTCTGTATTTTAGGTAACAGTGCAATTCTTTCTTTGATGTCCTCGACTAAAACATCAGCCATACCACAACCGGGTGCTGTTAGTGTCATATCGACTGACACACAATAGTCATCTTTATCATCTTTTTTAATATCACAGTTATAAATTAAACCAAGGTCAACCACATTAATGGGAATTTCTGGATCATAAACAGTTTTCATTTGATCCCATACTTTACTTTCAAAGTCACTATCCGATATATTTTCAGGTATTGAAGGAAGTGGCTCTGGTTCTTTACCAATAGCATCAGCATTGGTTCCACTAATTCGAAACATTCCTTCAGAGGTATATACCGTATATGACCCACCCATTGCTTGCATTAATTGCACTTCTGTTCCTTTTTTTAGAGTTTGTTTTTCACCATAGGGAACCGATATAACGTCACAATCCCTTGATAGTGACATCACTTCTTCATTGTCCATATAATTAGTCATCTTTTAGGTCTTCTATTAAGTCTTTGGCTGTTTTCCAGGGCAGGAGAGCACAATTGATCCTGGAGGGGTAATTAATAATTTGGTTTAGACAAGACATATCATCTGAGAATACGTCTAAATCAATGTTGCCATTTTTAATGCCATCCATGACTTCGTTAATTATGTATATACCTTCATCTATTGATGATTTATTTATAGTCAATGTCATCAACGAAGCAGAAGCTTTACATATAACGCAACTAACGCTCTCAAACATGAGATATAAATTGGATGTATCCTTAGATGAATAAACAGAGATTTTATCTCCACATAAGTGATTAAAGCCCTCTCGTGAAATGGAAACTGTTTGTGGTTTTCCAAAGTTATGAGGTCGTTGACCATGTTCTAATATTGTTGTTTGGTAAAGATTATCCATGATTAACTCAACATATTAATTGCCATATCAAGAGCTTCAATCATTACGTCAACTTCTTCTAAAGTGTTATAAAAACTGAATGACGCTCTAATGGTTCCTGAAATCTGATAGTGATCCATTAAGGGCATAGTGCAGTGATGTCCTGTTCTCACAGCAACTGCTTTTTGATTAAGTATTGTACCAACATCATGTGGATGTAAGTTCTTAATGATAAATGAAATAATTGCTGATTTATTATTTGCCGTCCCGATGATTTCAATATTTGGTATAAGTAATAGTTGATTGAGAGCATAATCGTGGATTGCCATCTCATGATTCACAGCCATATCAAGATTCATCTTACTTAAATAATCTATAGCATTTCTAAGTCCTACAGCGCCTGCAATATTTGGTGTTCCGGCTTCAAATTTATGAGGTAGATCGTTGTAGGTTGTTTCTTCAAATGTAACTTTAAGAATCATCTCACCACCGTACTGATAAGGACTAAGACTATTTAAGCACTCTTCTTTGCCATAAAGAACACCAATGCCGGTTGGGCCATATAATTTATGACCTGAAAAGACATAAAAATCACAATCAAGTGATTGCACATCAATATCCATGTGTGCTGCTGCTTGTGCACCATCAATTAAAGTAAAAGCCCCAACTGACTTAGCCATTTCTATTATTTCTTGTATTGGGTTAATGGTGCCTAGAGTATTAGAAATATGGACCATCGATATAAAGCGAGTTCTTTTGTTAATTAATTGTTTTAAAGCATCAAGATCAATTTCACCATTTGTATTAATTGGAGCAATTTTTAATTTAGCTCCTGTTCTTATACAAAGTTCTTGCCAAGGAACTATATTTGAATGATGCTCCATTGTTGTAATAATAATTTCATCGTTTGTATTGATTTGATGGGTGATTGAATTGGCAACTAGGTTTATGGATTCAGTGGACCCTTTAGTAAGAATAATTTCATGATCTTGAGCGGCATTGATAAATTGTGCTATTGATCGTCTTGATTGTTCATATTGTTCTGTGGCTCTAACACTAAGACTATGAACACCACGATGTACGTTTGAGTGATCATTTTTGTAATAATCACTTATCGAATTAATAACGCTTATTGGCTTTTGAGTTGATGCTGCATTATCAAAGTAGATTAATGGTGAGCCATTAACTTCTTGATTCAATATAGGAAAGTCACTTCGTATTTTTTCTACATTAAAGATTTTTTCTGATTTTTCATTCATGACTGGTTTTCAATGTACTTAAAATTATTTTGGAGGAGTGTTTTGATCTTTATATTAGTTATTTCATTTATCAATTCTTTTATAAATGAACCAATAAGATATTGTTTTGCATCTAGTTCAGATATGCCTCTTGATTGAATGTAGAAAAGTTTTTCTTCATCAATGGATCCAGATGTTGCACTATGTGAACATTCAGTATCATCATTGTAAATCTCTAAAATAGGTGTAGTTGAAATTGTTGCATCATCAGAGATTAATAAATTTTTATTCTCCATTAAGGCACTTGTGCCTAAGACATTTTCTTTAACTTTTATTTTCCCAAAAAATACACCTTTAGAGTGATCATTTAGGACACCTCTAACTTTAATTCTACTTTTAGTTTTATTAGCCTTATGTTCGACTCTTAGTTTATTGCCTGAATGATCATCATCAGAGGGAGTGAATAGGGCAGAGTAATTAAATTCTGATTCCTTGCCATCTAATTCTGCAAGAGTATTTGTAGCTGATGTTTTGCCACCATAATCCCAAGAAAAGAAATTAACCTTACTATTTTCAGCTATTTGGGCAGTATGTTTTGAAAGAATGTGGGTGTCTTTTTGTTGTTCAATTAACTTATAAAATTCTAAATTAGAACCTGTTTCACAGAAAATTGTCATAAGGTGACTAATTAGTGATTTGGTTGAAGACTTGACGTGTTCAAAAACTTTTAAGGCGCTGTTTTCTGCTACATGTATATGGAGTCTAGGTGCAATAATTGCATCATGGTGAGAATGATTAATAATATGTATTTCAGTGTCAACTTTCTGATTTTGTAGAGTTCTTATAAACAAAGTATCAGAGAATATTATGGAATTCATATCAGATAAAAAAGAGGTTTGTTGATCAGTGTCAGATTTAAATAGCTTTCTAAAGATCTCTTTATCATCACTTTTACTAAATATCTTAATATGATCTGGTAAATCAGATGATGTAGAGTATTGACCATTATGAAAATGAATACAGATTGCATCTTTATCAGACTCTATATCATTATCTGATAGTTCTTTAGAGTTACTATTTTCTAATGTTTCTCTGTTAAATAATAGCTCCAGAAGAGAGTCAATTTTGGTATATTCCCATTCACTATCAGTGACACTAGGAATATTATGTTGCATGAACCGATCCAATGAGTCTTGCTTAAAATCCTGGAACCAGTCTGGTAATTCAGATGATAATGATAGATTGACATCCAACTGACTATCATCAAAGAGAGATTTTATTTTTCTTGAGTTAACCATTCATAGCCTTTCTTTTCTAACTCGTTTGCTAGTTCTAGATCTCCTGTTTTAATAATTCTTCCATCAGAGAAAACATGGACATAATCTGGAACAAGATAGTTTAGAAGTCGCTCATAGTGAGTAATAATAATAGTTGATGAATTTTCACTTCGTGATGAATTTACTCCCTGTGCTACTATTTTCATTGAATCTATATCTAATCCTGAGTCTGTTTCATCAAGTATTGATAATTTTGGATTTAACATCAGCATTTGCATAATTTCATTTCGTTTTTTTTCTCCACCTGAGAACCCTTCATTAACACCACGTGAGAGAAAGCTCTGATCTAAGCCTAGTTGGTCAGCTTTGCTTTTGAGTTCTAATAAAAATTCATTTGCAGGAATATCTTTCAGATCAAAGAATTTTCTTTGGGCATTAATCGCAGCTTTTAAAAAGGCAGTGTTTGATAATCCTGGAATTTCTATGGGGTATTGAAAACCTAAAAATAGTCCTAGATTAGATCTCTCATTAACAGACATCAACGTCAGATCTTTATCTAGGAATTTAATTTTGCCACTTGTAATAAGATAATCCGGATGCCCAGCTACTGTTTTAGCTAATGTGCTCTTTCCTGATCCATTTGGCCCCATAATTGCATGTGTTTCACCTTTTTTTATTATGAGGTTTAGTCCACTTAGAATTTGATTACCCTCTGTTGAAACAGATAGATCAATGATTTCTAGAATTACGTTATTATCAGTAGCCATTTTTTATGAAAAGCTTACTAGCCAATAGCTCCTTCTAGATTGACTTGCAGAAGTGCTCGTGCTTCAACAGCAAACTCCATTGGCAATTCTTTCAGTACTTCTTTACAAAAGCCGCTAACAATTAACCCAATAGCATCTTCTTCATCTATGCCTCTTTGTTGACAATAAAAAAGTTGGTCATCTGAGATTTTTGAAGTTGTTGCTTCATGTTCTAAAACTGATGTTGAGTTCTTGACATTGATTGATGGGAAGGTATGAGCTCCAGATTTGTTTCCAATTAATAATGAATCACATTGAGTATAATTCCTAGAATCAGAAGCACCTTTAGCCATGGATACTAATCCTCTATAGGTGTTTTGGGATTGTTTTGCTGAGATACCCTTACTAATAATTTTACTTTTTGTGTTTTTACCTAAATGGACCATTTTAGTTCCAGTGTCAGCTTGTTGTAGATTGTTTGTAAGAGCGATTGAATGAAACTCACCTTGGGAGTTATCGCCTCTGAGAATGCAACTTGGGTATTTCCAGGTAATGGCAGAACCTGTTTCAATTTGAGTCCATGATATTTTAGAATTGTTACCCCTACAATCACCGCGTTTAGTAACAAAATTATATATACCGCCTTTACCTTGTTCATCTCCAGGGTACCAATTTTGAACAGTGGAATATTTAATTTCAGCGTTATTAAGTGTTACCAATTCAACCACAGCTGCGTGAAGTTGATTCTCATCTCTCATGGGTGCTGTACAGCCTTCAAGATAGCTTACATAACTGTCTTCATCTGCAATGATTAATGTTCTTTCAAACTGACCAGTTTTAGCTTCATTGATTCTAAAGTAGGTGGATAATTCCATTGGGCATCTGACACCTTTTGGAATATAAACAAATGTGCCATCAGAAAAGACTGCTGCATTGAGAGCCGCAAAGAAATTATCACGATATGGAACCACTTTGCCTAAGTATTTTTTTATTAATTCAGGGTGATCTTGGACAGCTTCAGAAAAAGAACAGAAGATTACACCTGCCTCAGCAAGTTTTTCTTTAAAAGTGGTTACTACAGAGACACTGTCAAAAACCGCATCAACTGCAACTCCGGCAAGTTGTGCCCTTTCATGGAGTGGAATACCAAGTTTTTCATATGTTTCTAATAATTTTGGATCTACTTCATCAAGTGATTTAGGACCATCTGACTGTTTGGGTTGAGAAAAATAGGAGATTGATTGATAGTCAATTGGATCAATATTCAGTTGACTCCAATCTGGAGATTTTAAGGTTTTCCAATACGCAAATGCTTTTAATCGCCAATTTAGTAAAAATTCGGGTTCATTTTTCTTGGATGAAATTATACGAATGACATCTTCATTAATTCCTGGTGGCAGTGTTTCAGAGTCAATTTCTGTCGTGAATCCAAATTCATAGCTTTTATCTAAAAACTCGTTTATTTCCTTATTTTGTTGTTCAGTCATGATAAAAATTAATGATTAGTTGTATTAATTGGTATGTTCGTGCTTAAAAACTGTTCGATTCTCTTAGGTCTAATTAAATCCATTAAAGTTAAGTCATCAAGTGAGTTAAAGACTTTTTGATTAATGAGTTGCCAAGCATTACCTATTTGGCAGAAATCTTGAACAGAACATTTATCAGTATGGCTAGCACACTCAGTTATTGATAAATTACCTTCCAAAGCATTTAAGAGGAGGGCAACACTGATTTCTTTTGTGTCACCATGAAGCGAGTAACCGCCTAAAACACCTTGCTTTGATATAACCAGCCCTTTTCTATTAAGTTTTTTAAGAAGCTTCTGAACTGTTGGTAGTGCTATGTGTGTAGATGATGAAATTTCTTTAGCTGTAACATAGCTATCATGCAATGCTAGATTAGCAAGAATCAAGACCGCATAATCAGTCATTTTTTTTATTCTAAGCATTTTACCTTCAACCGTAAATGATATAGGACCATTTTAGTCCACTTTTACACTAATGCAACAAAAAAAGGGGGGTAATAATAAAATGAAAACTATGTGTACCTACTTTTCTTTCGATATAATTACCATAAAAATATAGGAGATAATAATGGATCTTAGTTCACTCAATTCAATAGCTCAATCAATGGTAGCTCCAAATAAAGGGATACTAGCTGCCGACGAGAGCACGCCGACTATAGGAAAAAGATTTGCAACTATTAATACAGAATCAAATGAGAAAAATCGTCAAACCTATAGAAATATGTTATTCACAGCTCCCAATGTCTCAGATTATATCAGTGGAGTTATCCTGTTTGATGAAACCATAAGACAAACCACAGATGACGGCACTCCTTTTGCTGAGCACTTAACTTCATTAGGTATCGTACCTGGTATTAAGGTTGATAAAGGAGCAAAACAACTTCCTATGTGTGAAGGAGAATTAGTCACTGAAGGTCTTGATGGACTTAGAGATAGGCTTGCTGAGTATTATAAATTGGGTGCACGGTTTGCAAAATGGAGAGCTGTATTAAGCATTGCTGATAATAAACCAAGTCAAACTTGTATAGAGGTCAATGCCCATGCTCTTGCTAGATATTCTGCTTTATGTCAAGAGGCACAGATAGTACCTATTGTTGAGCCTGAGGTTTTAATGGATGGTAATCACAGCATAGACAGATGTTATGAGGTTACAGCGGAAGTACTTGATAAAGTGTTTGCAGCCCTGAGAGAACAAAGAGTTTCTTTGAACGGAATAATTCTTAAGCCTAATATGGTTATATCAGGTGCTGATGCAAATGATAGAGCTGATATTAACACTGTTGCTAGAGCCACTGTTAAATGTTTAACCGAACACGTACCTGATGAAGTCCCAGGCATTGCTTTCCTATCAGGTGGCCAAACCTCAGAAGAAGCTACTGCACATTTAAGTGCTATGAATGAACACGGGCCTCATCCTTGGCAATTGTCTTTCTCATATGGACGAGCTTTACAAGCTCAACCACTAAAGGCTTGGTCAGGCGAGGCCAGTAATATTAATGCTGGGCAACAAGCATTTATAAAAAGATCTAGACTCAATAGTTTAGCCAGAACAGGTAACTATAATCCTCAAATGGAAGAAGTTGGTTAAAAGCATTGTTTAATGAAATTTCTTAATCACATATTCATATTATTTATTTGCTTTAATTCAATCAGCTCAATTGCTGATAATCATCTTGAGCCATTTGACATGATTGTCACTTCTATTGATTCAATGAATAAGAATTTAGGCAATGCAGAAAACAAAGAACGACTAAATAATGAGAAAGAAGAACTGTATTCAATCATTGATCAAACATTGTCCCCATACTTTCAAAAGAGATACGCAGGTCGACTGGTATTAAATCAGCATTGGAAGGGTGCAAGTAATAATCAACGACAACGCTTCACAGAAGGTCTATATCAATCTCTTGTTCGTTCGTATGCATTAACACTTTTAAATTTTGATATCAGTCAAATTAATGTCCTTACTCATTCACCAATTACTAATGAGACAAAAAAAATCACTGTTAAATCTGAGGTAATGTACAAAGGAGAGCTGATTCCAATGAATTTTAGTTTTGGTAAATTCAAAGAGGGATGGCGGTTTTATGATGTAAAGATTGAAGGTGTTTCTTACATAAAGAATTATCGAAATCAGTTTAATGCTGAAATTACTGCTAATGGTATAGACGCTGTAATAGATCGACTCGAGACAATGTGAGACCTAAAAATCATCAAAGTCTATTAGGTCCTCTTCTAAGTCATCTTCAATTAAACCGTCTTCAATTTTATACGTTCGATTCTGGATATAGGAATCTCTAATGTATTGATATGGATCGAATGAGCTATATAGTTCTTCTTCCAGGACTGACAAATCTGAACGATCTTGAACTTTTTCTATGATCTTGAAGGAATACTTAGTAACAGTATCATCAATATAAGTGAGCGGGTTGAAGACATTATCGACTAAATCCCCAATCGCGTGTCTAAGCGTATAAGGCCCAAGTATTGGTGACATTAGATATGGACCTTGATTAATTCCCCAGACACCCAATGTTTGGCCAAAGTCCTCATCCTTTAACTCGAATCCCAAGTTAGATGCAGGATCAAAAAGACCACCTATGCCAATTGTGGTATTAATTGTAAATCTAACCAGGCCTTCTAATGATTCTGATAATTTCCCCTGAAGAAGTTGATTTGCAATGGTAATTGGGTAGTTAGCATTATTAAAAAAATTCTGTACCCCAGTTTGAATAGTCTTTGGAAGAATGAAATCATAACTATCAGCGACGGGCTCTAAGATCGCTTTATCCAGGTTTTCATTAAAGCTATAGAGTGATCGATTGACTTCCTCATAAGGATCATTTTCATTGGGAGCTAAACTTTCTTGATAACTGCAGCCACTGCTGCCAAGTACAATTAAAATCACTAAAAAAAGTTTAGCAGTTGTATTTTTCATCTATTAACTCGTTTCATCTCTAACATGTATTCTTCAATTTCATTAAGCCTTGCAATAAACTTCGAAGCTTGTATTTTTGTTAATGATTTAAGTGATAGTGCTATTTTAAGCTGTTCAGTGGCTTCTTTAAAGTTTCCAATGCTTAAATAATACTCTGCCATATAGGAAAAAGAATCAGCAATATCACCCGCACGATTTGCTGAAGTGGCAATGAGTCTAATTTGTGATGGAGTTGGTGGAATATTATTAAATAAATCTAACAGAATCTCATGTGACAATTTAGGACTACCATAATTCAATTCTGTTTCAGCGTAAGCTAATGTTATGGGTATATTTCTAGGAGATAGGAGAACACGTTCTTTAATATAATTTATAGCTTCACGAGTCATTTTTTTTGCAATTAACAGTTTCATATAGGCAATATGGAAGTGTCCAAATTCGGAATATTCCTTGCTGAATTTTTTTAGGATAATTTCAGCTTGATCTAGGTTGCCGAGGTCTATAGAAGACAAAGCAAATCCATAAAGCTCTCCAATGGATCTATTAGTCAACGGTTGATTTAAATTAAGCTTCTTAGTTTTATTATCAAAATAGGTAAATGTTTTCTCTGGCGTATCGCCAAATAAATATCTTATTCTAGCTCTAGCAAGTTCGAACCCTAATGATTCTTCAACTAATTCCACATCCATCTTTCTAGCTTGTTTTTTTGCTGCTGAGGCTCGATTTACAGAAGTAGGGTGAGTTCTTAGAAATTCAATGGAGGCTGCGTTTCTTGGATCATCTCCAGTTGATAATTTGTTAAAAAAATCTGCCATCGCATAAGGGTCATAACCTGAGAGTCCCATTGTTTTTATTCCAATAGCATCAGCTTCAATTTCCATTTCTCTTGTAAAATCAATTTTTCCTTGAGCCATCATAGAAGGGATAATCGCACTTCCAGCTTCTAATATTTCCCCGCTTCCTGTCACAGCACTTAATAGAATAGCTCCAAGAAGCACTAAACCGCCTTGTATGGAGTTGGGAACCTGATCTCCAATTTGCCGAGATATATGTCGTTGGGTGACATGACTGATTTCATGAGCTAAGACGGATACTAGTTGGCTCTCATTGTCAGCATTGATACATAGTCCAGTATGAATGCCGATAAATCCACCTGGTATTGCAAATGCGTTTATAGAGTTTTGTGGCACAAGAAAGTACTTAAAATCAAAATCACCACTTTGAACTTTAGATGAGAGTTTTTCTCCAAGATTTTGTATGTATTCTGTTAATAAAGCATCTTCAACTACTTGTCTTTGTGCTCTCAATGATCTGAAGTAAGCTCTCCCAATTGCTGGTTCCTCCATTTTTGACATGTATATGTCTGATGGATTTCCAAGATCAGGTAATTCAATCTCTGTGTTTGCTGATGTACTGACAAGCAAGAACAGTATTGAAAATGAGAAAGATTTAAAATATGAATGCATTAATTACAGTTGATTAAAGCCTCAAGCACTTCTTCCACATGTCCTTTAACTCTTACTTTTCTCCATTCGTTTACAAGAATACCTTTTTGATCAATTAGAAAAGTGCTTCGTTCTATTCCCATGTATTTTCGTCCGTACATATTTTTCTCTTTAATAACATCAAATAACTTACAGACTTTTTCATCTTCATCAGAGATTAATTTAAAAGGAAAATTATATTTATTAGAAAATTTTTCATGAGACGATACAGAGTCCCTAGAAACTCCCATTATAACGGCATTATTTTTCTTAAAACTCTCAAAAAAATCTCGGAAGTCTTCACCTTCCTTGGTGCAACCAGGTGTACTGTCTTTAGGGTAAAAGTAGATAACAATATTTTGTCCTTTGTAATCAGATAGATCGAAGATAGAATCGTTTGAAATCATTCCTGTAAAATTAGGAACAGCTTTACCAAGACTTATTTTTGCCATTTTGAGGTTGCCTATAGTTGTTTAAAGTTAAATAAAATAATATTTTATATTAAAATGATAATGTGAACTAAAAAAGAATATTCATCTAATCTAGAATAAAAATATCGAAATTATCTATTAGTTGTAATAACCTCATCACCTAGGAAACATATTGAATGCATATTCAGCAGAGAAATTTTTATTTTTTGACTTTAATTTTATCCAGTTTATCTGGATGTAGTTTTTTTGATGCGTCTGTGCAAACTTGTGATGAACCACAAGAATATCTAAACAGTTACTCTATACCAGATCTTGTGATTCCTGATGCCTTGAGAGAATTACAAAAACAATCCTCTTTTTATATCCCAAAAGGCATTGATTATAACCAAGCCTCTCAAGAAGAAATGTTGCCAGTCATGAGAGATGAGATCAAAAATCAAGTTCAAGAGAAAGAGAATATTTCAGGAGATGATTTGTCTGAGTTACTAGATCTTATAGATCAAACAATTGACGGGCGGACCAATGCATTTGATCAAGGAACTTATGATGTAACGAGCACAACAAAAAGAAATGTAAATCTACCTGATCGCTGTTTAGAAGAGGCGCCTAATTATTTTGCCAAAGGGGTATTAGAAACTAATGGTTCAAAACAACTATCAGATGCTGAAGAGGGCAAATCATGGTGGCAAAAATTAAAAGATAGAAGAAAAAATAGAGCCGAAGAAAAACAAACCTAGTCTTTGCCAAGTATTCCCATTTGTTTAGAGATAATCCCTAGCATAACCTCATCACTGCCACCCCCAATAGATCCCAACCGAGTATCTCTATAGGCTCTAGCTACTGAACTTTCCCACATAAAACCCATGCCACCCCAGAATTGAAGGCAAGCATCCGTTAATTCTCTGCCTAAACGACCTGATTTTAGTTTTACCATCGAAGCCTTAGTCAACACATCTTTTCCGTCGATATACTCTTCTACAGCGTTATAAGTTAAAGCTCTTAAGAGTTCTACTTCAGTTTGTAGTTCAGCCAGCCGGTAATGTACCACTTGATTATCTAATATAGGTTTTCCGAAAGTTTCTCTCTGTTTTGTGTATTCAATGGTTTCTTGGATAATACTTTCATAACCCTTGAGAGCTGCAGCAGCTGCAAACAATCGTTCTTCTTGAAATTGGATCATTTGATAAATAAACCCTTTACCTTCATCACCAATTCTATTCTTTTGGGGTACTTTAACGTTATCAAAAAATATTTGAGCGGTATCCGATGAATGTAAACCTAATTTTTTTAAGGGCTCAGAAACAGACACACCTTTTGTATTAGACGGGACAATAATGAGCGATTTATTTTTATGTTGTGGGCCATCACTCGTGTTTGCTAATACACAGAAATAATCAGCCTGTATCGAATTAGTGATCCACATTTTACTTCCATTGATGACATAATCATCTCCATTCTTTTCAGCTATGGTTTTAATAGATGCAACGTCTGACCCTGCGCTCGGCTCACTTACAGCAATAGAGAAGACAGCGTCTCCAGAAATCGCTGGCACTAAATATTGTTGACATAATTCTTCACTGCCAAATTTAGCTAAAGCAGGGGTGGCCATATCAGTTTGTACACCAATACCGGTACTTACTCCTGCTGCTTTAACTCGTCCCATTTCCTCAGCAAAAACAACTGAATAACTATAATCCAGACCTAAACCACCATACTTCTCTGGCTTATTGATTCCTAGCATCCCAAGATCACCTAATTTTTTAAACAATTCGTGTGCTGGAAATATGCCGTCATCCTCCCATTGATCTACGTATGGATTGATTTCATTGTCTACAAATTTTGCTGCAATTTCTCTTATGCTTTCGTGTTCATCTGTCCATTTCATAATTATTCCTTTTTAAACTCTATACCCAATATCTGGTGGTTCTTCAGGATCGCCTGCAAAACATTGTGCAATTGACATCCAATGTTCAGCAATCCCACCTTTTACTTCTAAATTAGTATCTACAATATTTCTATTCTGCGTCACAACATGACAAAAATCACTAGCTAATCCTATAACTGAATTATCTGAAGTATCTGTGTTCCACTCCCACTTTTTTCCTGAAGGAGCAATTAACTGAATATAAGGTTTAGATTTAGGCACTTCTAGTTTTCGATTAATGTAAGTCCATTCAAAAGTTTTGACACCTATATTTACTATATTCTTAATGTCGTCAGAATAATCCCTTTGAATATTAATTAAGTCATAAATAGCCTGACTATGAGACCAAGTTTCCATATATCGTGCTGTCATAAACATTCTTGCTCCCATGTCTGGACCAAACCATCTGCATCGTTTCTTAGGGTCTGTTTTTTCAAATACTTCACACATTAGACTATTTCCAATAAGCCAAGCTTTGACTAACTCTTGATAATTAGATGATTTTAATCTCTCCAAGACCTTTTGAGCTCTAGGTAATGACTGTGTTATTTCTACATAAGTAGACAGAAGAAATTTAGCTTCTTCATCAAACTTTTCATGATTATTGAGAGAATAAATTGTCATTAAATCAAAATAATACAAATGAGAAATT
Source organism: uncultured Woeseia sp. (assembly GCA_964416745.1). Taxonomy (GTDB): domain Bacteria; phylum Pseudomonadota; class Gammaproteobacteria; order Steroidobacterales; family UBA11654; genus CACPJA01. The sequence goes on along the minus strand of CAYQEV010000023.1, from coordinate 4,226 downwards.
ATTACCTCAGGAGACCAATCTTTGAATTTAGTAGGGGATTGCCATTGTTCTGAATTAAGAGATGTAGCTAATTCATTTAACGTGATTACTTCATTTCTAATGGCTGAAATTACTTCTTTCATTGATTTAGGATATTATCTTTGGTAATGTTTTGTCAATAATATTACCATATGTAATGACTAATGGATTTAAAAAAGATAAAACAACAAATAGTTTCTAAGATTGATCGTCGTTCCCCCGTTTTCCAAGATAACCACAAGGAGTTACTAAGAAAACTTGATGAAATTAATGACCTTCTTGATCTTGCTGAAATCGGAGGAGGGCCTCATCATCATGAACGACTTGCCAAAAGAGGTAAAATGTCAATCAGAGACCGAATATTTAATGTTCTTGATCCTGACACGCCATTCTTAGAAATAAGCCCTCTAGCTGCCTATGACTCTGAATACACAACCGGTGGTGGAGCTGTCGCTGGCATTGGTATAATTTCAGGTGTTGAATGCGTTATTTTTGGCAATGACCCAACTGTTCTTGCAGGTGCTTTGACACATTATGCGTCAAAAAAATGGGGTCGTTGTATAGAAATTGCTAGAGAAAATCATATCCCTTATATCAGCTTTGTGGAGTCTGCAGGAGCTGATCTTAGAGTTGACCCAACATCAAAACAAAAGCCTTGGAATATCGGTACAGGACATTTTGCTGAATCAGGTCGCTGGTTTTATGAAATGACAGAATTATCAAAAATGAGAATTCCTACCATTGCTGTGGTGTTTGGGTCTTCAACAGCTGGCGGAGCATACCAACCTGGAATGTCTGACTACAATATATTTATCCGTGAACAATCCAAAGTCTTTCTTGCGGGACCACCATTAGTCCAAATGGCAACTGGTGAAGTATCGGATGATGAAACACTTGGTGGTGCACAAATGCATTCAGAAGTTTCAGGCTTATCAGATTATCTTGCAGATGATGAAATGGATGCATTGAGATTATGTAGAGAAGTCGTTTCTCATTTAAATTGGAAGAAAAGCGAGTCACAAATAGAAAATCCCCCAGAAGAACCTATTTATGACAGTGATGATTTATTAGGATTAGTCAGCAAAGATTTAAAAACACCTTTCGATGTTCGCGAAGCTATAGCACGATTTACAGATGGTTCTCGATTTGAAGAATTTAAGCCCTTGTTTGGACCAACAATTATCTGTGGTTGGGCAAATGTTCATGGCTATCCTGTTGGCATAGTTGGTAATAATGGAGCGATATATCCCGATTCTGCTCAAAAGGCAGCACATTTTGTTCAGTTATGTAACAAAATAGATACTCCAATTATTTTTCTTCAAAATGTAACGGGGTTCCTTGTTGGCAAAGAATTTGAAAGAGACGGTATTATTAAAAAAGGTTCTCAACTAATTAATGCAGTTTCAAATTCAACTGTCCCACATATTACTATTATCCTTGGTGCTTCCTATGGAGCAGGGACCTATGCGATGTCAGGAAGAGCTTATAATAATCGATTTACCTTTACCTGGCCATCAGCGAAGATCGCTGTAATGGGCGGTAAACAAATAGCTGGAGTAATGTCATTAGTGAGAAAAGCTCGAGCTTTTAGAAAGGGAGAGGAGTTCGATGAAGATGAAGATAAAAAGTTTACAGAAGCAGTCGAAAGAATCCAAGATCAAGGGTCTAAGGCTCTAGAAGCAACCGGCTTAATCAGCGATGATGGAATCATAGATCCTAGAGACACAAGAATTGTTCTTGGTATTTGTTTATCCGTTGTAAGAAATCACCCAATTAAAGGCACAGAAGAATACGGAGTCTTCAGATTATGAAGAATATGTCAAAAATCTTGATTGCAAATCGTGGTGAAATTGCTTCAAGGATTATTCGTTCAGCTCATGAATCTAACCTGTTGACTGTGGCTATTTATACTGATGCTGATAAAAATTCACCCTATGTCAGAGAGGCGAGCGAATCTATCAGGATAGAGTCTTCGTACTTAGATTCTCATTCAATTATAAAAGCAGCAAAGCAAACCAATGCTGATGCTGTTCACCCAGGTTATGGCTTTTTATCTGAGAATCATGAGTTTGCTAATTTAGTAAATAAAGAGAAATTAATCTGGATAGGTCCTTCACCGGAGGCAGTCAGAATTATGGGTGATAAGATCGAGGCAAAGAAATATGCTAAAAAGGCTGGCGTTCCAATTTTACCCTCTGGTAAGACTGAAAAATCTATAAAAGATATTAACTACCCATTGTTAATTAAAGCAGCTGCAGGTGGTGGCGGTAAAGGCATGCGGATTGTTGAAAATGAGCTGGAATTAAAAGAGTCCATTAAGCTTGCCAAACTCGAAGCAAAAAGTGCTTTTGGTGATGACCGTATCTTCATTGAACGATATGTCAAAAGTTCAAGGCACATAGAAGTTCAAGTTATAGGGGATCAGTTTGGCAATATTATTCACCTTGGAGAAAGGGAATGTTCTATACAACGAAGACATCAGAAAATTATAGAAGAGGCTCCTTCATTAAGATTATCTAAACATTTGAGAGAGCAGATAACCAATGCTGCTGTGACATTGGCTCAACAAATCAATTATGAATCTGCAGGCACTATTGAATTTTTATTTGATGATCAATCTAATGATTTCTGGTTTCTTGAAATGAACACTAGATTGCAAGTTGAACACCCTGTTACAGAAATGGTTACAGGTATTGATATAGTCAGTGAACAGATCAAAATTGCTCAAGGTGAAGAATTGAGTATTAATCAAGATGATATTCAGACAGAGGGACACTCTATTGAAGCTAGAATATACGCAGAAGATCCTGATAATGATTTTTTACCGTCCACTGGAAAATTAATAGCTGATAATCACACAAATAAAGATGATATTCGATGGGATACAGGGGTTGAACAAGGAATAGAAATTGGAACAGATTTTGATCCAATGTTGGCAAAAGTAATTGCATACGGTTCTACTAGAGGACAAGCGATTGATAAACTTTGTAGAGAGCTTCAATCGGTTCACTTTGGGGGCTTTACCAACAATATAGAATTCTTAATTAATATTTTAAGAGATAAGAATTTCATTGCTGGAAAAACCACCACTGACTTTATTGAATTGAATCAACCAAAAGGACATATCTCACTCGATGAGAAGGAACAATTATATATAGCTATAACAGCATCATTGTGGCTTCAAGGATTAAATCGTCACTCAGCAACTGTTCAAAAACACATTCCATCAGGGTGGCATAACGCTCGTCTACCTAATCAAAGAACTTTGTTTGAAATGGGCGGTAAAGAATTGGAAGTTCAGTATAAAAGACAAAGAGACGGCTCTTTTAAGACATCAAGCGACAATAAAGTGATTATTCATGATTGGCAAACTAATTCTATCGATATTGAAATAGATGGGCTTCGACACCAATCAAATATTTCGATGAATAATAATATGCTATTAGTTCAGCATCCAAAAGGATCAAAGATTTTAACGATTCTTCCAAGGTTCAAATCTTCAGATTCAAAATTAGTTAAAGGCTCGCTAGTGTCCCCAATGCCAGGCAAGGTTATAGAAATTAAAATAAAACAAGGACAAGCCGTTTTAAAAGGTGACGAGTTGGTGATTATTGAAGCAATGAAGATGAATCATACAATTTCTGCTGATCAAGATGGTGTGGTTAAAGAGATTTTTATTAAGGTTGGTAATCAGTTAGATCTAGGAGAAAATTTGTTAACTTTGTCAGAAAATAAATCAAAATGAAAACTCAGAGATCAATAAATAAAAACTCATCAGATCTTACTGACAAGCATGTACAGGTTATGGAAGACTTTGAGCAGCTGTTAGAATCTGGTATAGCTAATCAAACTATGTCTGATATAGCTTCACGGCTCAAAGTATCGCTCAGGACATTATATGAAATAGCACCAAGTAAAGAAGATTTGATTGTTTCAACAATGGATAGAATTTTAACCAATATTGCTATCCAGGCATTGAGTTCAATCAAAGATATTGAATCACCTCTAGCTAAACTAAAAAAATTTACTGAGATTGGAAATGAGGCAGTAGGCCCGAGAACACAAAAATTTGAGGCAGATCTTTGGAAAATTAAAGGCGCTAAAGAAATGATTGATTATCATCAGGATGCTTATATTAATCATATAAAGAAACTTCTTAATGAAGCACAACAAAAAAATGAAATTGAACAATTAGATACACAAGCCAT
>CAYQEV010000022.1:0-22220 GCA_964416745.1 uncultured Woeseia sp. | reverse complement strand
TTAACAATGCTTCCATTCATAATGCTGCCATTGGGTACTACGACAATTTTATTATCTGGGGTGGTGAGCACTGTAGAAAAAATTTGTATATCCTTAACTGTTCCAGAATGACTGCCTGCTTCTATATAATCGCCAACTTTATAAGGCCTATAAACGACTATTAAAATACCCGCAGCAAAATTAGCTAAAGAGCCTTGAAGAGCTAGACCAATAGCTAAACCAGCAGCACCTAAAATTGCAATAATTGAGGTGGTCTCTATCCCAAGCTGATTTATTGCAGCAATAAAAACCACAATCATCAATAATGTGTTCAGTAGATTGGTGACAAAAACTCTAACCGTCTCCTCTGTCTTTGATTTTTCTAATGCTACTGTGATGACCCTTATGAGTATTTTTACTATTTGTCGCCCTATAACAAGAATGGCTAGGGCAAGAATAAGGCTCAATCCAACATTGCTACCTATCTCAATCAGATAAGCCATAAGTTCTTTTGTGAATTCTTTATCCATTAATTTATCCTCTAGCTTTAGAATGATAATCAGTATTTGGCATAAGGTCTATTGCTAAGGCCATTCTATTACTCATATTATAAAATGAAGCCACAGCTGAAATATCCCAAATATCCTGATCATTAAATCCATTATCTCTCAATGCTTGTCGGTCAGCCTCAACAATCTTTTCTGGTGACTCTGATAGTTTCCATGTGAAATCCAGCATTGCTCCATGTCGTTCTGATAAGTCTGCAGCTCGATAATTCATCACTAGTAACTCACCCAACATTGGGTCATCAGACATGTATCTAACTGCTGCCCCATGAGCTACAAGACAATAGTAGCAATGATTATAAGAGGAGACCACGACTGCAATCATTTCCCTTTCAAGTTTAGTTAAACCGGATTCGTCCATCATCAAATTATTATAAAAACCCATGAATTGATCGAGTTTAGCTTCATTGTATGCATAAGCGAGAAGCACGTTGGGGACAAAACCTAGTTTTTCTTTACATAGATCAAAATAGTCCTGGGTTTCTTGTTTTAAATTACTTGTATCATTATTTTGATTGATGCTTAAGGCAGTTAAGTGTTTAGGTTGTGACATTATTTTTCCTTATTTAAGTATCATCATTAACTATAAATTCTTGATATTATTATACTTATACCCATTACATAAAGGAGAATAATAATGCCAACCGTTTTAGTTACAGGTGCCAATAGAGGACTTGGTTACGAACATGTAAAACAATATGCGCAAAAAGGGTGGAAAGTAATTGCTTGTGCAAGGAATCCTAAAAAAGCAACAGAACTAGAAAATCTAAAAGACAAATATGATGATAATTTCATTATTGAGCAGCTTGAAGTAATTGACCATCCTAGAATTGAAGAATTAGCTGAAAAATATAGTAACACCTCTATTGATATCCTTATTAATAATGCAGGAACAACGGGTCCATTAGGTGTTCCAGGAGCTATGGATTATCAAAAGATTGATAGCATGGATTATGAAATCTGGAGAGATATATTAGAAGTAAATCTCATCTCTCCATTCAAAGTCGCTACAGCATTTCATGACCATATTGCACAAAGTGAAAAAAAGCTACTGATTATGATGTCGAGTGATTTAGGCTCAATTGAACAAAATACTTTTGGTGGCTTTTACTCCTATCGAGCCAGCAAAGCAGCATTAAATATTATCTCAAAAGGCATGTCAGTAGATTGGCAAGATCTTACGGTTATTGCCTTAGCGCCCGGTTGGTGTAAAACGTATTTAGGAGGAGAGGAAGCAGAAATTCATCCAGATGAGAGTGTTGAAAATCAACAAGCGATGTTTGAGAAAATAATCTCTAATAACTCAGGGATGTTCTTAGATCGTTTCGGTAAAGAGGTGCCTTGGTAAAAATTAGAAAATAACTGTTGTGGCTTTTGTTTTAAGATAAGGTTCTAAACCCTCTTGTCCAAATTCTCTTCCCCAACCTGATTGTTTATTACCTCCAAATGGAATAGCAGGATCGACTGCAGCATGACAATTGATACTAACTTGGCCGGCATCAATTAGCATTGCCATTTTGTGAGCAGTTGATATGTCTTGAGACCAAACACTACCTGAAAGCCCATAATTAGTGTCGTTAGCACTTTTAGCAATTATTTCAAAATCATCACTGCTAAAAGATTCAGCACAGAGTACAGGGCCAAATATTTCCTCTTTGGCTATTCTCATATCTCCTTGAACATTTGCAAAAATTGTTGGCTGCACAAAATGGCCTTTCTCGCCCACTGAGTCACCGCCAGTAATAAGATCTGCACCTTCTTCTTTTCCTATTTGTATATATTCTAAGACACGATTTTTTTGTACTTCTGAAATCAAGGGACCAAAATCATTTGTGGGTATTAGCCCATGACCAATCGTAAAGGCTTCAGCCATTTCTTTAACGCCATTAATAACTGCTTCATAGATGTCCTCATGAACAAAAAGCCTAGTACCTGCCATACAATTTTGCCCTTGGAGAAAGAAACAAGCTCGAGCTGCTCCTGGAATTACTTTTTCCAAATCGGCATCAGGGAAAACAACCACTGGATTTTTACCGCCTAACTCTAGAGTGACTTTCTTTAAATTCCCAATGGAAGCTTCTACAATTTTCTTACCCACTTCTGTTGAACCAGTGAAAGTAATCTTATCCACGTCAGGGTGTTGTGCTAAGGCTGCTCCTGCAGTTTCACCATATCCTGTAACAATATTCACTACCCCTTTTGGGATGCCGGAGTTCTGAATAAGTTCACCTAAATAAAGAGCTGTTAATGGTGTCAATTCTGCTGGTTTCAATACCACTGTACATCCGGCAGCAAGCGCTGGAGCTAATTTTAAAATTGCAAATATTAATGGAGAATTCCATGGAATGATGGCCCCAACAACACCAATTGGTTCTCTTCGAGTATAAGTAATAGATTCACCGTTCATTGCTCCTCCTGGAGAAACTGGAATAGTGCTTCCATGAATTTTATTAGCCCAACTAGCGTAATACCTTAATAGTGTAGTTCCGTGGCTTGCAATTGAGTACTGTGCTAATGGCAAGGGCATTCCATTATCTAAAACTTCTAGCTCAGATAAAATATCAAACTTGGATTCTATCTGATCAGCTAACCCATTAAGAATACTTGCTCTATCATGTGAAGGGATTTTTGACCATTCACCTGTCAATGCTTTTCTTGCAGAGGCAACTGCTGCATCTATGTCTTCAGAGTTGCCAGAATCCACCTCAGCTAGTAAATCTTCTGATGCTGGATCATAAACAGAAATTTTTTCAGATGATTTGGATTTAACCCAAGATCCATTAATTAACAGTTGGTGATCTGAGTTTAGAAAGTTTTTTGCTTCATCAGAGATATTGATATTTTGGTCATCCGACATAATCGCCTCATTTCTTCATAATCTTATAGTTCATAGTTTACAATGATTTAAAATTTATCCCAGATTAAAATAATGGCAAAAAAGATACTAAGTAGATTAACCCTGATTGAAAAATGGATGACCTTTACGGCATTCTTAATTTTAGTTGTAGTAATGTTTGCTGATGTTGCTATCAGAGAACTCAGTGGAACAGGTTTACATTGGTCAAGACAAATAGGTGTTTATGCTAACTTATTCGTCGTCATGTTTGGTCTAGGGGTAGCTTCATCAGAAAGTGCACACCTCAGACCAAAATTTGCTGATAATTGGTTACCAGAATCATGGAACCCTATTCTTGAAAGATTTCAAGAAGGATTAATGTGTTTGTTCTGTTTAGTGTTTTCGATTGTAGCTACACAGGTTGTTATTGAGACATTTAATGACGATGTTCAATCTATGGTTCTAAGAATAGCCATATGGCCTTTTCAAGCCATTATTCCAATAGCTTTTTTTATGACCTCTATAAGGCATTTAATTTACACAATGTATCCGAATTTAAGACCTGTTATCCCAATCAATAATGGGGACACCTTGAAGGAAGCACAATGACCACTTTTTTATTACCCGTTATTGTCATTGTTCTTTTCTTACTAAGACAGAATCTTATCGTAATTCTTGGTACTGCCACGGCTTATGCCTATTGGGCCTTTGGTGATGGTGTAATCAGTAATATAGTTGTCGATGCATGGGATGCAGCAAACAGGGATATTCTCTTATCAATACCCTTATTTATTCTTGCTGGGAATATAATGTCTCGAGGAGGAATGGCAACTAGACTCATAGATTTAATGAAATCTCTGACCGCACCCATACCGGGTGGTCTGGCTATTGCAACCATTCTTTCATGTGCTGCATTTGCTGCAGTATCTGGTTCTGGAACAGTGACCTTGCTTGCAATAGGAACACTAATGTACCCAGCACTAATCAATGCTGGTTATCCAAAAAGTTTTGCCCTGGGTGCCCTATGTGCAGCAGGAACGCTAGGTATCGTTGTACCACCAAGCATTCCATTAATTCTCTATGGGATAATGACACAAACCTCAATAGGGGATTTATTTATTGCAGGCATAGGTCCAGCTTTGCTGCTAACTTTCTTGATGCTTGGGTATGCCATGATGCAAAATTTTTCTCATCGTGACAGTCATTGGAATTTTAGATATATCCTTAAGTCATTGAGAAAAGGTATATGGGCTTTGTTAATGCCTATTATTATATTGGGAGGAATTTACACGGGTTATTTTACTGCCACCGAGTCTGCAGCAGTTGCAGTGGTTTATTCTATTATTGTTGAAACGTTTATTCACAAAGAAATGAAATGGAATATCCTGTTTGAGGTTATATCAGAAACAACTAAACTTTTAGGCTCATTATTTCCAGTGCTAATGATTGCTTTGAGCTTAAATGTTTTTCTCACTTATGAAGAAGTTCCCCAAAATCTCGTGGCTTGGATGAGTCAAAGAATAAATGATCCAACCACGGCACTGTTGACTATCAATCTTTTTCTTCTCTTAATAGGCTGCATAATAGATATTGGTTCAGCAATCCTTATTCTTGCTCCGATGCTTGGGCCTATAGCAAGTTCCCAAGGCATCGATCCTGTACATTTTGGAATTATAATGGTCATGAATTTAGAAATAGGCTACCTGACACCTCCATTGGGACTAAATTTAATAGTTGCCATGGGGGTTTTTAAAGAAAAATTTTGGACCGTCTGTAAAGCGACTGTGCCTTTTCTATTAATTATGCTTACTGGATTAATGATGGTATCTTTCATACCAAAAATAGCATTATTTATGGTCGAATAAAGCCGGGTGTAATAAAATAGATTTTTAATAATTAAATCTTAAGCTAATCAAGGAGAAAATAATGGCCATAAGTGTAGGGGATCAAATACCAAACGTAAATTTTACAACCATGACCGATGAGGGTCCTAAGCCTTTAGGGTACTCAGAATTATTTGAAGGAAAACGAGTGGCCTTGTTTGCTGTTCCAGGTGCTTTCACCCCAACATGTTCACTGCAACATTTACCTGGATTTGTGAACAAAGCAGAAGAACTAACCGATAAAGGTGTTGATACTGTAGCTTGTATGTCTGTTAATGATGTCTTTGTGATGGACGCTTGGGGAAAAAGTCAGAATGCCGAGGGAAAAGTTCTAATGCTCGCAGACGGTAACGGTGAGTTTACTGCTGCTTTAGGCCTCGAACTGGATGCCTCTGGTTTTGGTATGGGCAGTCGATCCCAACGTTTCTCTTTGGTCATTAATGACGGAGAAGTAGAAATCTTAAATGTTGAAGACGGTGGAGAGTTTAGAGTTAGTAGTTGTGAATTCATGCTTGATCAGCTTTAAGTTTGACAATTAATAAAAAAATCATATTAAAAAATAATCCTGTCGGTGTTCCAGAGGAAACTGATTTTGAACTAGTTGAATCAAACTTACCTGAAATAGGTGAGAAAGAGATACTAACTAAAACTATTCATCTCTCTCTAGACCCTTATATTCGAGGAGTCATTACAGGAAGACATATTTATTCTGAGAAAGTCAATATAGGTGACACAATTGTTGGGAGAACCGTCGGTGAAGTCATGGCATCCAACCATCCTGATTATAACAAAGGGGATATTGTAGTTTGCTCTAATGGTTGGCAAGAATATGGCGTTACAAACGGTGAAGAAGTGAGAAAATTAGATCCTTCTTCTGCGCCTCTTAGCACAGCATTAGGGATTCTAGGAATGCCTGGACTAACTGCTTATGCCGGACTATTAGTTTATGGTGAACCTAAAAAAAATGACTTAATTGTTGTTTCAGCCGCTAGTGGGCCAGTGGGCTGTATGGTGGGTCAGATTGCTCAGATTTATGGGGCTAAAGCTGTGGGTATCGCTGGAACCAAGGAAAAGTGTGACACTGTCATAAACAAGTTTGGTTTTCTGGATTGTATTAACTACAAAACAGAAGATCTTGAGCAACGAATTAAAGAAATATGCCCCAATGGTATTGATGTATATTTTGATAATGTGGGTGGTGAGACTTTAAATATTATGACCAGAAACTTAGCCATGTATGCACGTATTGTTTTGTGTGGATTCATGACTCAATACAATTTAGAAACACCACCACCTGGACCAAATTTAGGTCCAATTGTTGGCTCTAGAGCCAGTATAAAAGGGGTGGTAGTCTACGATCACTATGATAAACAAGAAGACTTCATTTCACTTGCTACGGGCTGGTTAAAAGAAGGTAAAATAAATTTCATCGAGGACGAAGTGTTTGGCCTTGAACAAACTCCTTCTCATTTTTGTAAGCTTATGAGAGGGGAAAATCACGGTAAAACCATAGTTACTATGGAACAATAAAATAGGGGGAGATATGTCAGGTCAAGATATAGCGTTATTAATGCATTTATTACTTTTTGCCTATTGGCTAGGAGGCGATATTGGGGTTTTTTATTCTAGTGGGTTTGCTATTAACAGAAAACTGTCCAGAGGAGCAAGGCAAGCAGCTGGAACAATCATGATGAACCTAGATTTAATACCAAGACTTTGTTTAAGTCTAATGTTAACTGTGGGAGGAATCTTAACCCACTATTATGGAATTGAGCATCCTCTATGGCAGATGGTAGGGATAATTTTATTAGGACCTATTTGGACTTGTTCCTTAATTTATATTCATTTTAACGAAGGAACTGATCTAGTTAAGATGATGACTAAAATTGACTATTACTTTAGATGGATAATGGTTTTCACACTGATTGCTTCAGTATCTTATTCTTTTTATTTCACTGATAGACTCACTGCTAATCCATGGGTGGGGGCTAAACTAATAGTTTTCGCAGCATTAATATTCTGTGGAATTATGATAAGAAAATACATTGGTGGCTTTATTAAAGGCATTCATAACATTGCCACAGATAATATTAATGAAGCAGATGATATAGCTATGGCTGAAAGCTTGTCGAAAGCTAGAGTATTTGTCTTAACAATTTGGTTCCTTCTTTTAGTGGAAGTATGGATAGGAGTTGCAAAACCAGGAAGCACACCTGTTGATCAGGTTCGATTAGAAACTCATCAAACTATTGAATACAGAATGGGTTAAATGCTATTAACATCAACGGATTCATCAGAAGTAATTAACCGGTAACTTAAATAACAAAAAATTGTAGAAACACTTATGATTAAGGTTATTGGAAGAAAATATCCTGTGTAAACTACTCCTGATAGAATACTAAATAATCCACCAATCATTAACCCCATTGAACTCGATAAACCGGAACTGGATCCAGCTATCTCTGGTCGATTACTGACTGCTTTGGTTAATGCAGTTGATACGATGAGCCCATGAGCTAAAAACATAAAAGTTAAAGGGATTAAAATACTTAAAAGATTAGTACCTAAGAATCGAGCCAAACTATAAATCAAAACCCCAGCAAGTAGGTTCAATATTATTCCTCGTCTCATTACATTCATTAACCCAATACGAGTAGATAAGTTGCCACCATAAAGTGAACTGATGGTATAGAGAACAGTCATGCCACTCCATATCAGACCAAAACCTCTTACATCAATACCAAGATCTTTAGAAAAAACGGTTGATGCTACTGCTAAAAAAGCAAAAAAACTACCGGTGGTAAACCCATAAACAAAGGTTGAGCCAACAAAGGTTCTAGATCTTAAAAGCAATTGATATTTTTTATACCAGGACAATTCTGAACCTGTTCTAGCTAACTTCTGATCAAGTGTTTCAGGCAAAAGAAATAAAACCGGTAATAATATAATGATCCCAATAATTAAAGTGACGATAAAAATGTAATTGGGGTTACCAAAAAACTCTAATACAAAAGCACCCACAACAGGTGCAATCATTGGTGCTATACCCATAATAGCAATGACTCTTGAAAGAGGTTTGGCAGAAACAATGTTTGTGGTATCCCTTATAATGGCTCTTGACATAACGCTCCCCACACTCCCGCCCATGCCTTGGATAAATCTTGCAATTATTAATGTTGAGAGATCTTGTGCATACAAACAAACAACAGATGCCGCTATAAATAAAATTATTCCAGAAATCATAATAGGTCGTCTTCCAACTTTGTCAGATAAGAAACCAATGATGGGCTGAGCAGTTGCTATACCAAATACGTAAGCCGAGAGAATAAATTGTATGGAAGAGTAGGGAGCATTAAATTTTTGTGCAAATAATTCCAGAGTAGGAACAACCAGTGCCATTCCAAATGGCGACATGCCACTTGCAAGACCTAACAACAGGGTTGACGGCCTTTTTACTTGCATCAAAAAACTAATCTAGCTTAGAAAGCAGATCAGGTATAAATTCAAATAAGTCTGCGACTATTCCTATATCAGCGACTTCAAAAATAGGGGCGTCTGGATCTTTATTGACAGCAACAATCGTGCCGGCATCTTTGATACCAGCGATATGCTGAATAGCACCAGAAATACCAAAGGCCATGTATAAATCTGGAGCGATTATTTTACCAGTCTGACCAACCTGCATATCATTGGGAACATATCCTGCATCAACAGCTGCTCTAGATGCTCCAACTGATGCTCCTAATTTATCAGCAAGTTGATAAAGAATATCAAAGTTTTCTGAACTACCAACACCTCGACCTCCAGAAATAACGACAGATGCTACTTGCAAGTCTGGACGTTCCTGTATTTCAGATTCTAGTCCTTTGTAACGCGTGTGAGACGGAATCTCAACGTTGGGAAGGTCAATCGAGCTTAGAGCTGCATCATTTGAATTGCCTACATCTTTAAAAGATGCTGGTCGAACTGTGGCAATAATTTTTTGCCCTTCACTAATTTCCAGTGTTTCTATAGCGTTGCCAGCATAAATTGGTCGCTTGAATGTCCGAGGGTTTAATACCTCCATAATATCGGTTAACTGACTAACATCAAGAAGGGCTGAAATTCTAGGTGTCAGATCCTTGCCAAAAGTAGTTGAAGGAACCAACACACAATCATAATCCTTAGCAATGTCTGCAATAATTGGTGCCATAATGGAAGCCAGTGGATTTTCAAAAATTGTATCCTGAATAGTCAGTACTTTTGAAATACCATCAAATAGTCTTGATTGATTAGCAATCTCTGGATCATTTGCAAGTATCAATAAATCGACGTCTGAAGAAATTTGTGACGCACAATTAATGGTTTTGCTGGTGGCAGAAATAACCTGACCTCTAAAATATTCTCCGACGACTAAGACTTTTGAGTTATCAGTCATTTAATAAGTCCTTTTCTTTGAGGGCTGCAACTAGTTCTGATGCATCATTCAATATGACTCCTGATTGTCTTGGGGGAGGTGCAGAAACCTTGAGCACCGATATTGACGATTGTAGATCAACATTTAAAGTGCTGGGGTCAATAATTTCCATTGGTTTCTTTTTGGCCTTCATAATGTCTGGCAATTTTACATATCGAGGTTCATTTAATCGAAGATCGGTTGTGACAATGGCTGGTAAATCTATTTCGAGAGTCTCCAGGCCTTGATCAACTTCTCTAACAACTTCAAGAGAATTTCCATTAACTGTCACTTTTGAAGCAAAAGTTGCTTGTGCATATGAACACATTTGAGCTAGCATCTGCCCAGTTTGACTTGCATCATCATCGATGGCCTGTTTACCCATTAGAATCAAATCAGGCTTCTCTTGGTCAACTATTTGGTGAAGTAATTTTGCTACTTGAATTGGCTCGAGTGTAGTATCGTGCTCAATTAGAATGGCTCGATCAGCCCCCATAGCTAATCCAGTTCTTAGTTGTTGCTGAACATCATCAGACCCGACAGATACTATGATAACTTCGCTGGCATTACCGTTTTCTTTTAATCTTAAAGCTTCCTCTAGAGCGATTTCATCAAATGGGTTGATACTCATCTTAACACCATCAGTGACTACACCAGATTCATCAGATTTAATTCTGATCTTGACGTTATAGTCAATGACTCTTTTTATGCATACAAGAATTTTTTCCATTATTAACTTTTGTTATTTCACAGTTTTAAAAAGTAAGAAGAGAGAGATATATAATTTTTAGAGTGGTATTCTGACTCAAAATTAAAAAAAATACATTAAATTTTTAAGAAATGTTTAAGAAAAATTACATAAAATCCTATGGACTAATCGTCCTTTTATTGTCGTTAATTAGTGGGTGTGCAAGCCAATCTGATACTAATGAGTTGGAGGATGATATCAAATTATCAAATCGATCCTCCTGTTTTAATACAATGGATATTAGAGATTATAGAGTTCTTGATCGCAGCAATCTGATAGTTTACGGTCGTCCAAAATCTCGCTCTTATCATTTAAAAATAAGTCCTCCAAATCTAGACCAACAGGGCCTAGATATGATCAGCTTCAAGTCATGGAGCGGGAGAGTGTGTGGCTTTGCTGGTGATGAGCTGATTATTCCAGATAGGGTTTTTGAACAACGGTATTCAATAGTTTCAGTAACTGAACTTGATGAAGCAGGGCATTACAATTTAATGGTTCAATATGGCAAAGCCGAACCATTGCAAGAAATTGAACCAGAGGACTCGTCATCACCAGAAATTACCAGAGAGCTGGATAATGACAATAAAGAGAATAGCAATGAGCAATAAAGAGACACTTCAAAAAGATCATGAAACTGTTATTGGAAAAATAATCTACCTCAGCGAAAAAGAAGATCGTCAAGGTGAAGAAAGAGGCAGAGAATACTTTATTATTAATAAACATGCCAACGGGCATAGAAAAATTGTAGCTCATTGTGAAATTGATGACCGACCTGCAGTAATGAGAGATATAACCTATTCATTGGATGAACATTGGTTACCAATGGATTGCTTTGTAAGAATTTCAGTTAACGATAAGTTTATGGGTTCAGGGTGGTTCAATTTTGGGGATGATTTTGCTGAGTGTGAAACCAGCACATTGTTGGAAGGTAGGGTCAGCCAAAAAATGCAAACACAAGGAAGACTAAAAACTTTCCAAAACCATGCTATTGCTTGTGATGCTTGGCATCTTAGACTCTTTGATCAATCGCAAAAGGAGAACCCTCAAAACATTGGTGAAATGTTGTTATCATCTCCTGATCACAGAGGTGCAACCGGCCCCATGCTCTTTTCTATCACATCAAACATAGAATTTGTTGGTCAAGAATCAATTACCGTTAAAGCAGGAACTTTTGATGCTCTTCATTACAGATTTGTGGGAACACCTGGTTTACCTCAAGAGCACCCACCTTACGATATTTGGTGTACTAATGATGAAGATTTCTTATTTCTCAAAGGTAAAGTAGGTGGTTACATGCAAACCTATTATGAGTTAGTTGAGCTAAAAAGAAGCTGATGATAAATTTTTAAGGGATATTCCAAGATGCTTGAAAAATTGAAAAAATGGTCAACACTTGATCATGAAGCAGAAAAGAACAGTGCTGATAATCCAATAACAGCATTATCAGATAATCAAAAAAGAAATGCAGGACCACTGCTTGCTCTCGCGTTTGGTTGGGGATTCCTAGTAACTGGTTTATTCACTGGCAGTCAACTAGGTAATGGAATTCCTTTTTGGCCAGACATTATATTGACCACATTCTTAGGGAATCTAGCTAATTTTATAGTCGGTGCAATTGTTGGTTATATTGGTTATAAAACAGCCTGTAATAGTGGTTTACTTTATAGATATGTTTATGGGAATGTAGGAGCCTATATACCAGTTCTTTTTATTTCTATTCTAACTATAGGGTGGCAGGGAATTGTTGTTGGAGCATTTGGTATAACATGGACCTTAGCGCTAAATCCTGACATTGCAGCAGCTGATATTTTTTCCTCTTCAACATTTTTAATCACTGCTGTTCTGGCAGGTATTCTTTATACAGCTACAACTTATTTTGGTGTCAAAGGTCTTGAAAGAATCAGCATACCCTCCGTAGCAGTTCTTGTCTTTGTTGGATTATATGCGATCTATTTAAATGTTATCCAAGCAGGAGGTTTTTCAGGATTTCAATCACTCTCAATTGCTTTGGCAGCAAAAAGCCAAATGACTACTATTGAGGCAATTAATATTGTTATTGGGTCATGGATTGTGGGTGCAGTTGTGATGCCTGAATATACAAGGTTTGCAAAAAAGGGATGGGTAGCAATAGCTATCCCATTTATTGTTTTAATTATTGCCCAGTGGTTTCTTCAGATCCTAGGGGCTTTGGGTGGTGTTGTCTCAAGCGATTCTTTGTTCTCTGCTTTTCTAGGTATAGATCTTAATATACTGATGCAACAAGGGATGATCATTGGATGGATAGGTATTATTGGAATGAGTCTTGCCTTATGGACTACTGGTGATGCAAATCTATATCTCCCTGTAATTCAAACCTCCAGTATTCTAAAAAAACCTAAACATCTGATGACAGTTATATGCGGTATATTAGGTACTATTCTAGGATTAGGGTTATATCAATATTTCTTTCAATTCCTTACAACGCTAGCAACTGTTGTACCGCCATTAATTGGACCAGTAATAGTTGAATATTATCTTATTGATAAAAGTAAATTTCATCAGGGAAATTTTGATGGTGTCGCCATATGGAATCCCTCAGCTTTTGCAGCCTATATAGTAGGGGCTTATAGTGCTGTTTACTCTCCTGTGTTTATAATGCCTGCTATCACAGGCCTATTAGCTTCAATGGTGGTTTATTGGTTAGCTCGCAAACTGATTAAATAAAAATTATGGATTACAGCTGTTTTAATTATGAATTAAAAGGACACATAGCACATGTGTCCCTGTCCAGAGGCAAAGAATTAAATACAATGACCAAAGATTTCTGGACAGAGCTTCCTCATCTCATTGACGATATTTCAAATGATGGCGATGCTAGAGTCATTCTTTTAACTGCGGAGGGGAAACACTTTTGTGCTGGCATGGACCTGGCTAATTTCAGTGAAGGTGAAATTAAAAAGGATAGAATTGATGCAAATTTAGGCAGAAAAAATGAAGCCACTTACAGGGTCACTAAAGATCTTCAATATACTATCAGTTGTCTAGAAAAAGCTAGACAGCCTGTGATCGCAGCAATTCATGGTGCCTGTATTGGTGGAGGCGTTGATATGATAAGCGCGTGTGACCTGAGGTATGCCACCAATGATGCCTTCTTTTGTATACAAGAGATTAATATTGGTCTTGCAGCTGATGTTGGAACACTTCAAAGGTTACCTCACATAATGCCAGAAGGCATTGTAAGAGAATTAGCTTTCACTGGAAGGAGATTTTCTGCGAAAGAAGCTTTTGAATATGGCCTGATTAACTCAATATTCGATACTCAGGATCAAATGATTGATCACGTAAAATCAGTTGCTGATGAAATTGCCAGCAAATCACCATTAGCTATATCAGGAATCAAAGAAGTGATGAATTACAATAGAGATCATTCGATTGAAGAATCCTTAAACTATGTGGCCTTATGGAACTCTGCTATGAACTACGCGGATGATATGACAGAAGCCTTTAAATCTCAGTTAGAAAAAAGAGATCCTAAATTTGAGAAATTAATTAAAAAGAAAAAATACCTGGAAGATTAATTATTTCTCCACTAACTCAATCCATTCGCCAGCAACGCCAACGGTTACTCCCACTTTTCTTCCATTGTATGGGAAAGCATCAATACTAGTTGGCTCCTCCCTCCAATTTACATCTATTTCATCCATAGAATCGACATAAAATGAAACGACAGAAGTGGATGGAGGCAAATGACCTTCAGCTATTTCTCTTGGCACTATTGCATCTTTGCAAATTTTGATAAGTGAAAAGAAGAAAAATTGACATGAATCTTTTGGGTATTCATCTAATTCAATAAGAAAATCCTTTTCAAACTCTGCAATTGCAAGAGGATAAACAGTATCTTCAGGTAAATTATTTAATCTAGAAATAACACCTATGGTCCAATCTGAAGCTTCCGATACAGGCATATCAAAGGTGTCTCGATAATAGTTCTGTAAATCTTCCATAGACGGTCCACCGACAACCATAATAAAAACTCGATCAACATAAGATTTTGCAGACCCAAGGTTATATCCAGATCCATCGGGTATGATTCTTGTAAGGTAGATCATCTCATCTGATGGTCCAAGAACTTGCATTGCTCTTGGGGCATTTTCAGTAGGGTATAAGTCATAGGGCATACCTATGATTTCGAAAGGGGAATCCTCTAATTCATCTGCTAACTTGTCTGGATCTTCAACCAAAATCTCTGTGGAATTCCAGCCATGGGTTCCTACGGGCTTATAATTTGTTTGCTCCTTATCCTCTATAAATCTTAAGTAAACGTCTTCTCCACTTTCTGGTTTCATAATTATATAGGGATGATCAATCATGCCCTCTGCATCCCAGATTGAGGCTAAGTTTTCATTGACGTTTCCTTCAGCCACTGTGTCATAACCAAGGTAGTCATCATAAGCTTGTTCTGTAACACTCAAATTGGTGACTAACATCGTTACCATTAAAATGGATTCCAACATAAACAATCTCCTGTAGTATCGATTAATTAATAAATATCACTTCCGATTAATTATAGAATACTGTATGTTTCGATGAAGTAAAAAAAACATTAATTGATGATTACTACTATTTCCCAAAATCCTAAATATTACAGATGGGTGATCCTATTTGTTTGTTTTCTTATTATTACTTTTACCAACGGCCTAACCTTAGGTGGACTATATGTTTTTGAAGAAGAGATAATTAAATCACTCTCTGAAATCACAGGAGAGAATATTCTTCGTGCTGACTTAAAGCTAAGAGATGCTCTAACTTTATGGTCAACAGCTGCAATTGGCTTTTTCTCAGGAATGTTGGCTGACAAAATCGGTGTAAAAAAATTAATGATTACCGGTATGATTATTCTTTCTGCCTGTTTTTATTTCTATGGACAAGCTCAATCTTTAATGGATATGTATATCTTACATATCTTTATGGGACTGGTTCTTTGTATATCTGGGATGATTGTTAACGTTATTCTAATTTCCAAATGGTTTAATAACAGCAGAGGTTTAGCCATAGGCATTCTGCTAGCAGGAACAAGTGTGGGTAATGGTCTTTTTCCTCAAATCAACACCTATCTTTTAAGCATTGGTGATTGGAGGGAAGTCATGTTATGGCTTAGTCTAATACCTTTATGCTATATTCCGTTTCTATTACTCTTGGTCAAGGAAAGCCCAGAGGAACTAAATCAAGACAACCAAGAGGTAGATCAAAATTTTAGTCAAACCAATCATAGTGGCGGCTCAACTCTAAAAGAAGCTCTAAGCACTAAAAACTTCTGGTTACTGTCCTTGATGGCATTTTGTACTTTTTATTCAATTCTAGCTATGACAGGTCATGTTTTCTTATTGATGCGTGAAGAAAATTATGCACCACAGATCGCAGCAACTGGAGTATCAATAATTTTTATTGGTGGGTTTATTGGAAAAGTACTCAGTGGAAAAATGGCAGAAGTTATTGGGAGAAAAAAAGTTCTTCTCACTGGCGTAGGGGTGATGTTTATCGGTTCTATTTTCATCGTACTCGCACTATTTTTCAAAGACCCTATCTTTATCTGGATAGGTCTAGCCTTATACGGGACAGGCTGGGGAGGTCTATACACATTAATTCAGCTACTGACAGCAGATTTATTCGGCATGATTGCGCTGGGGAAAATTATGGGTGTCATCAATATTTTAGATACTATTGGTGGCGGTTTAGGACCATATATGACAGGCATCTTATACGACATAACTCAAAGCTATTTATTGCCTTTTTCTTTAATTAGTTGTTTATTGATCATTGCCTTTATCTCTTCGTCTTTACTTAAAATTGATGATCGAGCTATAGAGATTAACCGCTAAAATATTTTTAATAATCCCTGATCATTTCATCATAGGTATAATCTAGATTATGAATACAATTGAAAATTACTCTCTCAAGGGAAATATCACCCTGGTAACAGGGGCATCCAGAGGTATAGGCTCAGGTATTGCAGATCTATTTGGTCAAGCCGGGTCAACTGTAATAGGTACTGCAACCAGCCAGGAAGGAGCTGATTCAATCTCTGAGAGATTCTCTGAATCAAACATAAAAGGAAGAGGAGTGGTTCTTGATGTTTCTCAATCCTCTCAGGTCAAAGAATTAATAAAAGAACTGAAAACAAACGACGAAAATCCATCAATTCTTATTAATAACGCAGGTATTAGTATGGAAAGTCTCATGATGAGAATTAAAGAGGATGATTGGGAAAAAGTAATTAAAACTAACCTATCTTCAGTTTTCTTTCTTTCCAAAGCTGTGATTGGAGGAATGATGAAAAAGAGACAGGGTAGGATCATTAATATTGGTTCAGTAGTAGGTTCAATTGGAGCTATTGGAAACGCTCATTATAGTGCAACTAAATCTGGCTTAATGGGTTTAACTAAATCTATTGCTTTAGAAGTTGGCTCTAGAAACATAACCGTCAATACCATTGCGCCAGGGTATATTGAAACTGACATGACTAAAGATATGAATCAAGAATTAAGCGATGCATTAATGAAGAAAATACCTTTGAATCGTTATGGCCAGCCTATAGATATAGCAATCACTGCACTTTTTCTTGCCTCCAGCTCTGGATCCTACATAACAGGTCAAACAATTCATGTAAACGGCGGAATGCATATGGACTAGATATTTGTCTAAAATTGCTTGAGAAAAGAGTGATTTTACATACAATACAATAATTCAATATAGGGGATTTGAAATGAGCGTTAATGAAAGAGTTAAAAATATAGTAGCTGAACAACTAGGTATTGGCGTTGATGAAGTAAGCAATGAATCCAGCTTTATAGACGATTTAGGTGCAGATTCACTAGATACTGTTGAACTAGTTATGGCTCTTGAAGAAGAATTTGACGTAGAAATCTCAGATGAACAAGCAGAGAATATTTCTACCGTTCAATCAGCAATAGACTATATCAATAATAGCTCTGACTAATCTAACCAATAGACGATAATCAGTCTCTATTTTTAAACCAAAAAAACCATGGGGTAGATACCCTATTGGTGGTTTGAATAGTGAATAAATCTTGCAATTTCGTGCATAATAATAACTACCAAGATTCTGTTTAATAGAATCCATCAATGGAAAAAAATGTCAGGATTATTTATAACAATTGAAGGAATTGAGTGCGTAGGGAAATCTACCAATGCCAAATTTATTTCAGATCTACTGAATAAAAAAAATATTAAAACACATGTAACTAGAGAACCAGGTGGTACCTCTCTAGGTGAAAAGATAAGAAAAATACTTCTTTTTGAACAAGACGATTCAATTTCTCCTCTAGGCGAATTACTCCTTCTTTTTGCTGCTAGGGAAAAGCACATTAATGAGGTGATTAAACCTAATTTAGAACAAGGTAAATGGGTCATTAGTGATCGATTTACCGATGCTAGTTTTGCTTATCAAGGTTTCGGTAGAGGGCTGGGTTTTGATCAGGTTAATCAGTTAAAACAAATCATTCAAAATGACTTTGATCCGGATCTAACTTTTCTCTTAGACGCTCCAATTGATGTCATAAAGAGCAGGAGAAAACTCAATCCGAATGATCGTTTTGAATCTGAAGATAGACAGTTTTTTGAAAGAGTAAGACAAGGTTATTTACAACTAGCATCTGTCTTTGAAGACAGGGTAAGAATTATTGATGCCACACAACCAATAGAGCAAGTTCAATCTGAGATTCAGAGTTGTTTATTAGACTTTATTGGAAAAGCCTCATGAAGCAACAAATGGAATGGTTAGAACCTATTTACAAACAACTTGAATCCTCAATTCAAGAACATCAAACAACTCATGCCTTCTTAATAAAAGGCCAAACAGGTGTGGGAAAGAATAATCTTGCCATGCATCTCGCTAACGGTTTTCTTGGTGAAGAGATGATTAAGCTAACCAACAATGAAAGAGACGAAAGGATAATCCCAGATTGTAAATTAATATCCCCAGAAGAAAATAAAGAAACTATATCAATAGATCAAATTAGATCTCTAAAATCGTTTCTCTTGCTAACCAGTTTAAAAGGCCATGGTAAGGTAGGTATTATTAACCCAGCTGACTCCATGACATACCCAGCAGTAAATAGTCTTCTTAAAATTCTTGAAGAACCCCCAGAAGATACATTGCTGATTTTATTAACTGATTCTATAAATAAACTTCCCAATACTATTGTCAGTAGGGTTCAAATTATCACAGTTGAAAATCCCACCAAACAACAAACCTTGGAATGGCTTAATAATTCCAATGAAGCGGAGAATTGGAATGACATTATAAATATTTTTGGATGTAGACCTGTTCTTTTAAACAAACTTGGTCACACTTATCTTAGTGAACGCATAGAAACTGTTTCAAATGAACTTCATCGACTCTTAACAAAAAAGATTAAACCTTCTCAATTAGCAAACTCTTGGAAATCTGAAGAATTAGAGATCAATTTAAGACTCGTTTATTACTGGTTTTCAAAATTCTTATATCACCATCTTCTAGAAACAGATAACCATGATTTAATGCCTAAATCTCTTCAAGAATTACTAGGTATGGATATTAATATTGAGGAAAGTTTTAATCTACTGAATGAAATTGCTAGCATAAGGCAACTTAAGATTAATGGAAAAAGTTTAAATTGGAGTTTACAAATCACTAATTTACTAAACCCAATATATTCAAATATGAAAGGATTACAAAGTTTTGAGTCAAGAACCTAAAAACATAGATGCTCTCATTATAGGGGCTGGACCTTGTGGGTTATTTCAAGCATTTGAATTAGGCTTGCTGGGAATCAATTCAATCATAATCGATAGCATGGATAAAGTTGGAGGACAATGTTCTGAACTCTATCCAGATAAACCAATTTATGATATTCCCGGTATACCTATATGTTCAGCACAAGAATTGATCGATAACCTTTTGAAACAAATAGAGCCCTTTAATCCAAAGATTCAACTAGGTGAAGAAGTGGTGGGTGTAGAAAAAATAAAGAATGGGTACTTGGTTACAACAAGTAAAGAAATTCAATTCATCACTAAAACAATTTTTATTGCAGGAGGGGTGGGTTCATTTCAAGCCAAAAAACTAAGATTAGACACTATCAGTGATCATGAGGACCAATGGCTATATTACAAAATCCAAGATAAAAATAAACTACTTGGAAAAAATATTGTCATATTTGGAGGAGGAGATTCAGCATTAGATTGGGCCATAGAATTTGCGACTGATAAAGATTTTGTAGATGACCCTGGGAGTCAAGTAAGTCTTGTTCATCGAAGAGATGAGTATAGAGGTGCCCCAGCCTCAGTTAATACAATAAAAGAACTAGCTAACCAGAAACTTGTCACGCTTTATGAAACATCCACTTTGAGATCATTTAAAACCGATAATAATCATTTAAAATCGCTCACTCTTTACAGAGATGGAAAAGAATTAGAAATAGAAGCAGACGTAGTACTAGTTTTCTTTGGGTTATCACCAAAACTTGGGCCTATAGCTGATTGGGGATTAGAGATAAATAAAAAATCCATAGAAGTAAACACTGAGTCGTTTGAAACAAATCATCCAGGTATTTTTGCCATAGGAGACATAGCGAACTACCCAGGTAAGAAAAAGTTAATACTCAGTGGCTTTCATGAAGCAGCACTTGCTGCATTTGCCGCAAAAGCAATTATCGAACCAGGAAAAAAAGTTCACCTGCAATACACCACGACTAGCCCAAAACTTCAAGAACGACTAGGGGTATCTAAGAAATAAAGGTAAACTAACAGTTCTTCAAAAGGGGATGAAGAAATGGGAATAGAAATTACAGGTTGGGGTAAATGCACACCACCGTCCATACTCACGAATCATGATCTTGAGACAATTCTTGATACAGATGATGAATGGATTACTACCCGAACAGGAGTTAAAGAGAGAAGAATAGCTCATACATCACTAAGTGATATGGGCACTGTCGCTGCACATCATGCCTTAGCTAGTGCTGGTAAAGACCCTAAAGACATTGATGCAGTGATTATGGCTACCTGCACACCTGAATACATCATTCCAACCACAGCATCAAAGATTCAACAGAATATTGGTAATAAGCATGCTGCTGCTTTTGAGATTAATTCCGCTTGCACTGGTTTTGTTTATGCTCTTACGACAGCCTATTCGTTAATTTCTTCCGGCGTAATGAAAAATATTCTTTTAGTTGGTGGGGAAAAAGTCAGTTTCTTTCTTGATTGGAGCGCCAGAGATACTGCTATTTTATTTGGTGATGGCGTTGGGGCCGTGGTCATTGAATCTGTTGATAGTAATTCTAAACTCTACTCGTCAAAATTAACATGCGATCCTGATCTTGGCGAAGCACTAATGCTTGATAATTTTGGCTCGAGCATGGAGTTTAAAGACCCAAAAGAGGGCTATTTTTTAGGTATACATTTTGAAGGACAGGAAATATTCAAAAATGCAGTGAAAACAATGTCGAGACTTGCTGAAGAGGCATTAGCGGAGGCAAATCTTACAATAGATGACATAGACCTATGTATACCTCATCAAGCCAATTTAAGGATCCTAGAAGCCACAGCTAGAAGATGTAATTTTCCTATGGAAAAAATGATTGTAAATCTTGATAAATACGGCAACACATCAGCTGGCTCTATACCGATTGCACTAACAGAAGCTATTGAAGAGGGTAAAGTTAAACCCAATTCAAAAATGCTTTTCTTAGCCTTTGGAGGTGGCCTTACCGGTGCTGCGGCAATAATAGACTGGGGCTCTAAAGTCACTTCAACTAAAACATCAGATGCAGCCTTACCTGACAGTGATAAAACAGCTTTAGAATTGGTTAAAGAAATCTCAGGCTAATAATCAGATCTGTTAAAATTCACTGAATAAATAGAGGGTTCTTTACATGAGAATTGAAACAGATGTACTCATAATTGGAGGCGGTGTTGCAGGCTCTGCAATGGCATCAAGCTTAGCCAATAAAGGTTATAGAGTGACACTTCTTGAAAAATCAGAAAAACCGCAAGATACCGCAAGAGGCGACCATATACAGCCTTATGTTTGTGAGATTCTTAATCAATGGGGTGTGTTGGACGATTTCTTTGCCGCAGGCGCTAAAAAAAGAGCGGGCTCACTTTGGTTTGATGAATCAGCTAATTTTCTAATGGATGCCAATGTCTCAAAGCTAGATATTCCTCAACCCTTCTTTATGTTTATTAATCATGAGGATATCAGTGAAGTATTTATAAAGTCTGCTTCTAAAGATGACAACTTTTCCATTTTTAAACCTATTATTAATTGTCAGCATATATCCACTGATGATGATCAAAGTTTATACAAATTAGTGTTAAAGGATAAAACTGAACACACCATATCGACGAAGTTAGTTGTTGGCGCTGACGGTATTGCTTCAAATATCACTAAAAAATTTGAATTAGAAAGAGAAACATTTCGATACGAACGAGCCTTGGCTGTGCTTTTTTCTAAAGAGTATCAAGCAGATTCTCATAACAACCTGAGAACCTATCTTACTGATAGAGGTATAGTCACGATGATACCTCGTGCAAATGGGGGCTGTAAAATAGGACTTACCATTGATCGACATGAGGTCAAAGAATGGAAGAAAATGAATGATGATGATTACACCAAATTTGTAGGCTCGTTAGTTCCAGAATATAAATCTCTACCAATGTACTCGGCAGGTATCTACCCGCCATCAATGATTATTGCTAAACGCTGGATAAAAGATAACCTGGTTCTTAT
>CAYQEV010000021.1:0-22554 GCA_964416745.1 uncultured Woeseia sp. | reverse complement strand
GAATAGTTTTCGTATTTTAGAAGAAATTGGCTTTAATCAAGCTACTCCACACTGCATTGAGACATGCACAGCTTTTGGGGCTGTGATGAGTGATGATGGTCGACTTCGTTTTCCACGAGAAGTGGTAAAAAAAGCTATCGAAATAAGCAATAAGGATTTAATCCTATATGCACAAAATCCTGCCAATGATTTACATGTCAATGGCAGTCGTGTGTATTTTGCTACTGCTGGTGCTGCGGTGATGATTGCAGACGCAGAAACCAAAACTTACCGTGAATCTATGGCACAAGATTTATATGATATGTCTCGCATCGCTGACACCTGTGAACACATACATATATTTCAACGTACTTGTGTCCTCAATGATATCAAAGATAATTACGCGATGGATTTGAACACTGCCTATAATTGTGTGATGGGCACCACTAAGCATGTGGGTTCCAGCTGGACAGAAGCCCATCATCTTGAAAAAACACTCAGACTCTTACATCTCATGGCTGGTGGAGAAGAAGCTTGGCGGATGAGGCCATTTGTTAGTCAATCCAATTGTTTTGTAGTGCCCCCAATGAAGTTTGCTGAAGAATCTTTAGAATGCCTGCGTATAGCAGTAGAAGGCGGTATGCCAGTGCTGTTACTTTCAGCAGGACAAGCAGGGGCTACAGCACCCCCTTGCCTTGCTGGTACTGTTTCTCAAGCATGGGCTGAATGCCTCGGTGGCTTGGTGTATGTGAATGCCATAAAGCCAAGTGCACCTGCCATATTGGGTACATGGCCTTTCGTCTCAGACTTAAGAACGGGTGCAATGAGCGGTGGCTCACCAGAGCAAGGTATTTTATCTGCTGCTTGTGCACAAATCGGTCAACACTTTGGTTTACCCATGGGCACTGGTGCTGGAATGTCAGACGCCAAGTTACCTGATTTTCAAGGTGGTGCAGAACATGCTTCAAACGTTGCAGTCAGTGCTTTATCTGGAGCCAATATTATCTATGAATCAGCCGGTATGTATTCCAGCCTCTTGGGTGCCTGTCCGGAAAGTTTACTGCTTGATAATGATGTCCTGGGTGCATGCATGCGAATGGTTAAGGGTGTAACAGTAAATGAAGAAACACTGGGCTTTGATGAAATTAAAGACGTCTGTCTAAACAATAAGGGTCATTATCTCGGCTCGGATCAAACTATCAGTGTTATGCAAACTGAGTATATCTACCCGGAATTTTATAATCGCCTGAGTCCGAGTCAATGGAAAGATGCTGGAAAACCTGAAGCCTTGGATGTAGCCATTAAAAAGAAAAATCATATTCTATCCACTCATTTTCCTAAACACATCAGTGATGAAGTGGATGATAAAATTCGTGATGAATTTCCAATTTTCCTTAGCAAAAAATCTATGGGACGTGGCGTTTGAAGATCGAAACAATGAAAAATGTTAAGAAAATTCCATGGCTCACTTTTTTTCTGGGCAGAAGAGAGGAAATTGATATAATCAATCAAAAGGGCTCGAAAGACCATTATGAGCAATAAAAACAAAATTTCTAAACCAATTAATAAATGAACCGCAATGTTATTGTTAGCTGTGCGGTAACCGGTTCGGGGGATTCTGTTGACAAACACCCTGCGATTCCAGTCACTCCAAAAGAAATCGCAGCCGCAGCAATAGAGGCGGCTAAAGCCGGCGCTGCGATTGCCCATATTCATGTGCGAGAACCCGATAGTGGTAAACCAAGCAGACGTGTAGAGCTATATCGCGAAGTCGTGAGTCGTATTCGTGAAAGCAATGTGGATGTTATTATTAATCTCACCACCGGCATGGGCGGTGATCTTTTTCTAGGTCCTGATGAGGACCCAATGAATTTTAGCGACAATACAGATTGCGTTGGAATGATGGAGCGAATAGAGCATGTTGAAGAACTGTTGCCAGAAATTTGCTCTCTTGATTGTGGTTCATTTAATTATGCTGAAGGAGATTATGTCTACATATCAACTCCAAACATGCTGGAACAAGGGGCCAGAAGACTACAAGAAATAGGTGTGAAGCCAGAACTTGAAGTGTTTGAACTTGGACACTTATCCTTCACTAAATATCTTATTGCTCAGGGATTGCTGGATGATCCACCACTGTTTCAGATTTGTCTTGGTATACGCTGGGCTGCTGAAGCAAATACTGCGTCCTTTAAAACCATGGTCGATGCTCTCCCAGAAGGTTGCAATTGGGCAGGATTTGGAACAAGTGCCATGGAAATGCCCATGGTGGCTCAAGCTGTACTCTTGGGTGGAAATATTCGAGTAGGCCTTGAAGATAACCTCTATTTAGAAAAGGGTGTTTTTGCATCGAATGGCCAATTGGTGGAAAGGGCTTGCAATATTATTGAACTCATGGGATGTTCAATTCAAACACCTTCAGAAGCAAGACAAACTCTTGGTCTCAGAAGACCCTCATAGATGACAATACTGATTGAAGAATTCTTATGGTTTTAGTACAAAAAAGCGTTGCACACCCATGGATGTGTGACATTTTAGGTCATATGACCACTCGTCATTATGTGGCCATGTTTGATGACTCTGCTTATCACATGTTTTACACCGTCTTTGGGTGGACCGGCTCTAGCGATGCAGAGAATAAAATTGCTTGGGCAGACGTTCAGCATGTTATTGATTACAAGGCGGAAGTATCGGTTGGCGATATACTTGAAATCGATGCAAAACTGACCAAAATTGGGAACAAGTCTATTACGATTCTTTATGAGATGAAGAATCTTGGCAAAAATGAAGTCGCTGCCACTCTTAAATGTATTTGCGTGCTCTTTGATTTACACACACGCAAATCTGTTGAGATCTCTGAAGAATTAAGACTGCAGGCATCGAAATACCTGATAGAAACAAACAACAACGAATAAAACACTGAGATTATCATGAATAATCAAGCACGGATTGTTATCGTAGGCGGAGGCATTATGGGTGTGTCACTGCTATATCATTTAGCAGAAGAAGGTTGCAAGGATATCCTCTTAATTGAAAAGGGTGAATTAACGTCAGGTTCAACTTGGCATGCTGCTGGGCAATGCCCAAGTATGGTTGGAAACTATAACTTGGCAAAGATTCACAATTACGGAAACTGGTTGTATTCACGACTCGAAGAAATTACTGGTCAATACGTTAGTTGGCACCCCTCAGGAGGTATCCGACTTGCTTTAACTCAGGATGATCTTGATTGGTTTCATTACATGAAAGGGATTGCTAATAATGTGGGTTTTCGTATGGAAATCATTGACCCTGAAAAGATTAAGGAGATTAATCCTTTTATTGACACAGAGGGCGTGATTGCTGGTGCATGGACTCTCGATGATGGTCATGCAGATCCTGCAGGTCTAACCAATGCCATGGCAATTGGTGCAAAAAATATGGGGGCTAATATTGAGCGACATAATCGTGTTCTTGATATCAAACCCATGGCCTCTGGTGAATGGCAAGTGATTACAGAAAAGGGAAATGTTATAGCAGAAACAGTGGTCAATGCAGCCGGCTGCTATGCTCGAAGAATAGCACAAATGGTGGACAGAGATTACCCAATTGTGAACGTGCAACACCACTATATTGTGACCGATGTTATCGAAGAATTTGCCCAACGTGATGAAGAAATTCAGGTTATTAGAGATCCTCGAGCTTCTTCTTATCTAAGACAAGAGCAGCAATCGGGTTTGATTGGTATCTATGAAAGAGAAGGTATGACTGAAGCTTGGGCACCGGAAGGACTCCCTCCTTGGGAATCAGATAGTGAACTCTTTTCAGAAGATCTAGAGCGTTTAATGCCATGGCTTCAATATGCAATGGAACGAATACCAGTTTTTGAAGATGTGGGAATCAAACGAGTAGTTTGTGGTGCTATCGCTCACACTCCGGATGGAGCACCTCTCCTCGGTCCAGTCGCTGGCCTGAAAAACTTTTGGAATTGTTGTGGGGCATCATTTGGTATTGCTCAGGCTGCTGGTTGTGGAAAATACCTTACCCAATGGATGTTGTATGGAGATTCAGAAATCAACATGACAGGTTTTGATTCAAGACGATACGGAAATTATGCTGATAAACCCTACATGAATGAAATGGGCTTCCAAGATTATAAAATGACATATATCACCCCAATGCCGGGTGAAGAATTACCAGCCGGTAGGTCACAACGAATCAGTCCATTGCATAACAAACTGAAAAGCAAGGGCTGCGTCTATACCGAAACCTTTGGCTGGGAAAGACCAAAATGGTTCTCATTAGATGGTAGAGAGGAAGATTATAGCCGCCGTCATAACAATGTTTTCGATGTGATTCGTGATGAATGTCTTGCTGTTCGCGAGCGTGTTGGCATTCTGGATTTAACAGGTTTTGCTAAATATGACGTTACCGGTTCTGATGCTGAAGCTTATTTGAATCGAATTTTTGCCAACACAATGCCAGCAAAAAAAGGCGGCATTGTGCTAGCTCATATTTTATCTCATGCCGGGAGAATCAATGCAGAGATGACAATCACTCGAATGGGAGATAATCATTTCTATGTGCTTTCAGCAGCGGGAGCAGAAATCCGTGATGTAGATTATCTTACTCAGGCTATGACTGCAG
Organism: uncultured Woeseia sp.; assembly: GCA_964416745.1. Lineage (GTDB taxonomy): Bacteria > Pseudomonadota > Gammaproteobacteria > Steroidobacterales > UBA11654 > CACPJA01. The sequence goes on along the minus strand of CAYQEV010000021.1, from coordinate 17,949 downwards.
AAGAAAATGTCGAAATTGTAAACATTACAGATAAGCGAGGAGTGCTAGTGCTTGCTGGTCCAAAAGCACGCGAGGTAATGGTAAAAGTTACGGAAGAAAAACTCGATAATGCTTCGTTTCCATGGTTGACGGGAAAAGATATAAGCATTGCTGGTTTACCAACTCGGGCATTGCGAATCAATTATGTGGGTGAATTGGGGTGGGAATTACATCCACCAATTGAGCATTTGGAAAAAATTTATGATGCCTTATGGCAAGCCGGAGAAGAATTTGATATTGCTGATTTTGGTCTTTATGCCGTGGACAGCTTAAGAATGGAAAAAGCGTATCGCCATTGGGGAGGTGAACTGACCAATGAGGTAACCATGATTGATGCTGATATGGAACGTTTTATTAAATTAGACAAAGATAATTTTATTGGTAAGGAAGCAACTCTTCGACAACAAGAAGAAGAACGCCTGTTTCAACTGATTTATTTTGAGATTGAAGCTACTGATTCAGATGTCCATGGAGGTGAACCTATTTATATTGAAGATAAATGCATCGGCATTACCACCTCAGGAGATTATGGCCATTGTGTTAAAAAAAGTCTTGGCTTTGGTTTCGTGGATCCAAACAACTCCTTACCTGGAACAGAACTCTACATAGATCTATTGGGTGATCGTTGTCGAGCAACGGTATTGAAAGATCCTGTTTATGATCCTGATAATGAACGACTAAAAGGATAAATGAGAAAATAGCGATAGAGACAGAGTTAAGGGCTTTACTTTTTTTTCTCCTCTGCGGCTCTCTTTATAGAATCAGCTGTTTGACCAAACATCATTTTCAAACTTTCTTTTGACTGATTTGATTTGGAATTTTTATACTCTTTACCAAGATCAATCCCTTTTCTTACTGCTGGTCTTTTTTTCAGTGTGTCAAACCATCGTCGTAGATTATCAAATGCATCTAAATCCACACCAAATCGTTTATATATCAATACCCAAGGAAACGATGCCATGTCAGCAATTGAATACTCGCCTGCAAGATATTCACGATCTTTGAGCGCAGTGTCCATTACCCCCAATAATCGATCATACTCATTTTGATAACGAGCTGTAGAATAAGAATGATCACCAGGGAAATTAGGTGCATAGTTGACAAAATGACTTAGTTGCCCTGCCATTGGACCAAGACCACCCACTTGCCAAAACAGCCACTCTAGAACCCGAGTTTTTTCTGGTGGTGTTTGTGGGAAAAATTTACCTGTTTTTTCACCGAGATACATGAGTATGGCTCCTGACTCAAAAACACTGACTTGTTGACCTTCAAAGCCATCATGATCAATGATTGCTGGCATACGGTTATTAGGGCTAATGGCTAGAAACTCAGGTTTAAACTGATCTCCTTTCCCTAAGTTAACAGGAATAACTTTATAGGGAATTGAAATCTCTTCCAACATGATTGAAATTTTCCAACCGTTTGGAGTGGGGGCATAATACAAATCAATCATAATGTAACTCAACTAATTCATACCAAGTCTGCATATAACCTGATACTCCGGCCTGCACAACAATAAAGTCCTCTTCAGTCAACCAAATGTCATAAGGAGGGTGCTTAATACCTTCGTTAAAACCTACTTCATCAATATAACTAAAATGATGACACAGAAAAGTTCCTGCATGAACTGAAATCTCCTCTAACCCATGATATTGGCAGCCTATTGTTAATTCTGAAATCATGGGGGGAGTTGCACCTCTATGATCTAATGAGGGCATAAAGCATCGCATTTCCTCTGTAATAGGGCCATTTGAAATATCAATTGATTTACAATTAAACCCATCACCAACAATGGGATGGGTCCCGAAAGAGTGGAAAGATCCATTGGTCTTTTGTTTTTGGGTGATTCGATCGGTTGAAGGGCCGTAGGATTCACATTCAATGATACCATCCCCATTGACGTCTAAATCAAAACGAAACCATCCTGAACCCATAAATTGGTCGTCAACAGTTAGACGGATAAAACAATCCATTGGACGATTGTCTTGGTCTGTGGTCAAAATAACATCACGCATTACAGTTGGGTCTGGTTCTTCTATTTCACAATGAGCTCTTAAAGTGAGTTGTCCATCAGTGTGTTTAGTTATATGAAAAGTTTCATGACCTCGGGGTTGATCCATTAAATCTGGTTTCTTAGAAGTGTAGGCAATGCGTCCAAAAATATTTTTATGTTTCATAGGATTCTCTTTATCCGATAGTTTAGAATTAAACGATATCTCATTATACACCTACTTAATATGAGACAAAAAAGAATGAAACAGAAACGTAAACAGAGATTCTTTCACAAACCGCTCATTGAGAAAAAAAACATAGTTAGTCTCAAAGGCGAGAGTGCTCATTATCTAACTCGCGTACTTAGGCTTAAAAGCGGGCAAAACTTAATTTTATTCGATGGTTCTGGAACTGAATGGGATGGTCAAATTATTCATGCAACAAAACATAAGGTTGATGTGAAGTTACTATCTAAGCAATCACCAAAGACAGAGTCAGCTTTAGAAATAACCTTACTACAATCTATTTCCAGAAGTCAGCGCATGGATTTTGTAATGCAAAAAGCTACTGAACTGGGAGTAAAACAAATTATACCGATGACAAGTCAAAACACAGTTGTGAAATTAAATGAATCAAACCTTAAGAATAAAATGAACCATTGGAAAAAGATTATTATCAGCGCAGCAGAGCAATCTGGTCGAGTAAAATTACCTGCCATTATCAAGCCAATACCTTTCAGCAAAGAACTTTTGAATGAATACAAAAGCCCAGGATCATATTTTTTAGATACCACAGGAGACAGTGGGTTTAGCAAAAAAAAGATTTCTAAGACAACTATTGTAGTAGGTCCAGAAGGTGGCTTTACTACTGATGAAAAACAAATAGCTATTGATACTGGATATAAGATAGTTAAAACAGGCCCGAGGCTATTAAGAACAGAAACTGCTCCAATAATGGCAATTAGTATTCTTCAATACCTCTATGGAGATTTTAGTAATTAGCATAAAATAAATAGCGAATAAACACAGGCAACTCAAAATGAAACTAGCTGTAATTATGGACCCTATAGAAAAGATCATTCCAGAAAAAGATGGAACGTTGGATCTGTTATTGGCCGCTCAGAATAGAAATTACGAGCTTACATATTTTGAACAACAAAACCTGAGAATTATTGATGGTCGTCCATTAGGTAAAGGAAAGCCACTAACTGTTAAAGATGATCCAAAACAATGGTTTCAATTTTCAAAGGACAATGAATATTGTTTATCTGATTTCGATGTGATTCTTATGCGAAAAGACCCTCCCTTTAATCTGGAATATATTTATTGCACCTACGTTTTGGATTTAGCTCAAAATCAAGGCTCGAAGGTCATTAACCAACCCTCAGCACTTCGTAACTTTAATGAAAAGGTATCAATTACTTTGTTTCCCTCCTTGACTCCCCAGACTCTCGTCACGTCTTCTATAGAGGAGATTAAAGTTTTTTTAGATCATCATGGGAAAATTGTGGTGAAACCTTTGGATGGAATGGGAGGAAGATCAGTTTTTGTGGTGGACAGTAATGATCTTAATGCACACTCAATTTTTGAGACCATTACAAATCTTAGTTCAGTAACAATTATGGCTCAAGTCTATGTCCCTGAAATTCAAGAGGGAGATAAAAGAATTCATATAGTTTACGGTCAACATTGCAACACTGCCCTAGCGAGAATACCCAGTGATCAAGATAACCGTGGAAACTTAGTCATGGGAGCCATAGGAAAAACTCAACAATTGACAGCACGAGATAAGGAAATCTGTGAAGTTATTGGTCCAACTCTTTTAGATCAAGGAATTTATTTTGCAGGCATTGATGTTATTGGTAATTATCTAACAGAAATTAATATTACAAGTCCAACAGGTATGCGAGAAATTAAGCACTATGCTGGTGAAGATGTCTCAGATTTCTTTTTTAATTGCCTGGAGTCAAAGGATCAATGATCTGGGAAAGCTTATCAGAGAATCTGATTGGACAATTCTTAATTGCTACACCGAGTCTAAATGATCCTCATTTCTCTAAAACGGTCACTCTCATTTGTGAGCATAATGAGTCAGGGTCATTAGGCCTGATTGTTAATCGACCATTAGATAATGAGTTGGAAGACTTATTGAAAGAACTTAATATCCCTACCCTTAAAAACCTGGATTCAACGCCTATACTTCAAGGTGGACCGGTGGGAACTGAGCGTGGTTTTGTCATTCATAATCAAGGATCATGGAAACATACCTCACGCATCAATGATTGGATCAATATCACAACCTCAAAAGACATATTAGAATCAATTTCTAATGGTAATGGTCCTAATAATTGTTTATTGGTATTGGGATACTCTGGTTGGGGACCTGGACAGTTAGAATCTGAGATCAGGTCAAATTCATGGTTATCCATACCTTTTAGTGATGAAATCCTATTTGATACTCCATTTCAAAACCGATGGGAAAAGTCAATTGGCTCATTAGGAATTGCAGCAGAAAATCTCTCTGAAGAAGTGGGCCATGCTTAGAATTTATAATGGCCATATAAGATGAAGCATGAAGTCTACATTGCCTTTGATTATGGTTTAAAAAAAACAGGAGTGGCTATCGCACAATCTATAACAAAAACTGCCTCGCCCCTATTGTCCTTAAAAATGATTAATGGTGAGCCTGACTGGGAAGATATTGACTCCATTTTTGAGAATTTCAAACCGAATTGTGCCATTTTTGGTATGCCAATAAAGCAAATTAACGAGTCAAATAGTTTGAATGAAAGAATTAATAGCTTCTCTTCAAAAATAGAAAAAAGATACCAAATTTCAATTGGGTTTATAAATGAACACCTAACTTCTAAAATAGCAAAAGATAAATTGAAAGAACAAAGACAAGAAGGTATCCTTCTGCGTCAAATAAAGAAAGGGCAAATTGATAGCATGGCTGCAACAATAATTCTTCAGGAATGGATGAATCGTGAGGAGGAATAATTGAAGCATCTTCTCTATCTTAAGGATTTAAATCAAGAGGCAATCAATCAGATTCTCGATACCGCAGACAACTTTCTAGATCATGATAATCAACCGATTGGATCAGAAAATCTATTAAAAAATAAAACCATAGCAAATCTCTTTTTTGAGCCCAGTACCAGGACCAGAAGTTCATTTCAAATAGCTGCTAGAAAATTAGGGGCTGATGTTATTAATATTGATGAAGAGCATTCCTCAAGAGCTAAAGGTGAAACTCTCATTGACACATTAAAGACACTAGAAGCAATGGGAGTTAATTACTTCATTATTCGTAATAAACATTCTGGGATTTTCCATGATCTTCTAAAGCATATTGAAAATAAATCTCGGTTAATTAATGCTGGTGAGTCAAATATCTCTCATCCAACTCAGGGTTTGTTAGATCTTCTAACTATTAGACGACATAAAAAAGACTTCCATAATATTAAAGCGGTCATCTTAGGTGATCTCGCACACTCTAGAGTAGCTCGGTCTTTAACAGAGGGATTAGCGACCATGAATACAGGTGAAATTATTCTAGTGTCACCAAAAGATTATGAACCAGACATGGCATTATTCAAAGGGGCTAAGTACACAGACAACACAGAATCAGCCCTTAGAAATGCGGATGTAATAGTAACCCTCAGAGTACAAAAAGAGCGTATGGAAAATGAGACACAATTTATTGATCTATCACAATATTACAAAGACTATGGTTTAACTTCAAAACGACTGGAACTTTGCAAAAAAGATGCAATTGTCATGCACCCGGGGCCAATGAATCGGGGTGTTGAAATAGAAAACATCGTTGCGGATGGTCCTCAATCTGTCATTACTGAACAAGTCACTAATGGAATAGCAACGAGAATGGCGATCTTGTCGATCATAGAGAATAGTGTTGTTTAATCATGCTTAATCAAAAGGCAGTTATCTTTGAGGAAAAATCAGAAGTAATAGATCAGATAGAATATGATTCTGACCAATTTATTATCACCCTTAAAGCACCCAAAGCCTCTAAGACAGCAAAACCAGGTGAATTTGCTTTTGTTGATTGCGGTGAAAACACTCTACTAAGGAGACCACTATCTTATCTAAGAACAGACCCTGAGAAAGAAACTGTCGAATTCATGTATAAAATTATTGGCCCTGGCTTGGAAGCACTTAGTAAATTGTCAACAGGTGATTATGTACAAATGATGGGCCCTATTGGTAATGGATTTAATCATGACCCATTAAAAGAAATTCCGGTCTTTATTGGTGGGGGTGTGGGAATACCTCCCGTTTTATTTCTAGCTGAATATCTAAAACAAAACTATCAAGACATGACTTCGTATGCATTTTTTGGTTCTGAAATTCCTTTTCCATTTGAAGTGGTCACATCCAGTCTAAAAATTAATGGGCTAAATGAAGCTAACAATAAAACCATTAAAGATATGGAAGATAAGAATATTCCTTGTCGATTAGCTAGCCTTGAAGAGTTCGAGGGTTGTTACAAAGGGTATGTTACAGAACTTGCTAACAGTTGGTTGTCCAACTTACCTCAGTCTGAAAAAAATAAGATAGTTATATACGCCTGTGGTCCTGAACTGATGTTGGAAGCCGTATCAGTACTTGCTAAAAATCATCAAGTAAATTGTCAATTATCACTTGAAGAGTTTATGGCTTGCGCCATAGGTGGCTGCGCAGGTTGTACTGTAAAAGTTACTTCAGGTAAAGATGTCGCCATGAAAAGAGTGTGTGTTGATGGACCTGTGTTTGATGCTACAAGCATCTATCCCCAATGAGCAATATAGAAGAAAACTATCAAAATCTTCTGTCCATTATTCAAAAATCGCAAGATGAAAATAAAGCACAAAAACAAACACCTAGAATTATTGCTGTCAGCAAACGGCGAACGCTAGCTGAAATAAATCATGCTTATGATTGTGGCCTAAGAGATTTTGGAGAAAATTACCTTCAAGAAGCTATCAAAAAGATTGACTCTTTTCAGCACTCTGTAAACTGGCATTTTATTGGTTCAATACAATCAAATAAAACCAAGCAAATAGCCCATTATTTTCAGTGGGTTCACACCATAACTCGTTTTAAGATTGCTAAGAAGATTAATAGTTATAGGAATGATCCCCTGAATGTTTGTATCCAGATAAAACTACAAGAGAATGATGCCAGAGAAAGTGTTTTGATTAATGATCTTCCCGATTTAGCACATCAAATTTCAGAACTGGATAATATTAAATTAAGAGGCTTAATGGGAATAACTACCCCAGATATATCAAAAACTAAACGACCAAAATATTTTAAAAAATTGACTGATGCGTTCGATAATTTAAATAAACAGGGTTTTGGTCTGGATACCATCTCAATGGGAATGTCAGACGATTATGATTTAGCAATTCAAAATCGTTCAAATATGATTAGAATAGGTACCGCATTATTTGGTGAACGATCTATTTAAGGGGAAACAGTGTCAGAAAATAAGAAAATTGGCTTTATAGGAGGGGGCATGGTTGCTGAAGCAATCATTAGAGGCCTCATACTTCACGGTCATAATGCATCTAAAATCTTTGTTTCTGATCCTTCAGACTCTCGGAGAGATGTTTTATCTATTTTAAATAAACAATTAAATGTCTTGTCTGATAATCAATCACTTGTATCAGAAGTGGACATTTTAATCATGGCAATTAAGCCACAAATATTTAGTGATGTTGTTTCGAACATTGATCTTGAGCAAGTTGAAAATAATCCAATGATTATTTCAGTTGCAGCAGGCATAGAAATGCAGACCATGAAGGGTCTCTTTGGTGAAGACAAAAAGATATGTAGAGTGATGCCAAATACCCCTTGTCTTGTTGGCAGAGGTGTATCGACATTGATTCAATCCAACCTAAATGAATCTGATATTGTAATGGCCACTTATATATTTAACTCGGTTGGAAAGACAATCTGGATTCAAGAAGAAGAATGGATGCATGCGGTAACAGCCGTCTCAGGAAGCGGCCCAGCATATTTCTTTCACATGATGCATATTCTAAAAGACGCTGCATGCAAAGCAGGTATCCCTGAGGACATTGCAGAGACTCTGTCTATTCAAACAGCTATTGGTTCCAGCCAACTGGCATTAAATAGTGCTGATGATCTCATCACTCTCAAAAAGAAAGTTATGTCTCCAGGGGGAACCACTGAAGCAGCCTTTGATTCTTTAGAAAAGAATAAATTGGATGATATTTGGGACAAAGCCATTAATGCTGCAAGACAAAGATCAGTTGATCTTGGAAAAAACTAATTATATTAATCTTTTAGGTGCATGAGTAATTTACTGTTATTTTTATTTACCACACTTGTTGATTTCGTAATTCTGTTATTACTTTTGAGAGTGTTCTCTTCCTTTTGGGTCTCAACCAATAATCAGATTCATCAATCAATAATTCTGATGACTAACTCCATATTGAATCCTTTGCGTTCCAATCTTAATAACAAAACATTTATCTATGTGGTTCTTTGCGTTTGTCTTTTAATTAAATTCTTTACCTTGTGGTTGATGACGAAATTTGCATGCCTGATAGGTCCTAACTTTTTTCAGCTCGTCGGTTTGTCGATTTTTAGTTTGCTTAGATTTGTTTTAAATATACTTTTTTTTACAATCATCATTCACGCTGTTTTCAGTTGGATTCTGAACAACCAACACAATAGTTTCTCGGACTTTATTAGGCAACTTGTCGTTCCTATACTGCACCCCATTCAAAAAAGATTACCCTACCCTGCAGGAATGGATTTTTCTCCATTTATAGCGATTGTGGTTATCCAATCAATCAACTTGATCATACCCTTCAGTGAATTCACTGATAACATCGTTTGTATGAACTTAGCACAAATCCTATAAACTTAACCTCATGAAGATTATTCAAGCTAAAGTTGAAAAACATAACATGCAACTCAAGGCACCATGGGCCATTGCAGGTCATGTCCATGAATCTATTGAAAATATTTTTATTGAAATTACAGATGTTAATGGTCTAACAGGAATCGGTTCTTGTGCACCAATGAACGATTCAAAAGAAAACTACAACCATTATTTTAAAACATTAGATGAATATTCATCATCGCTCATAGGTCAAAATCTAGATCACAATAGTGAAACCTATGATAGCTTGCTTTTAAACCTCCCAGAATACCCAGAACTAAGAGCTGCGGTTGACATTGCATTACATGATTTATATGCAAAAACTCATAAGACCTCACTAGTTCAACTCCTGGGTCAAGAGCACAACTCTTTTAAGACGTCTATAACCATTGGGGTGGAGTCTTTAGAGAAAACCACAGCAGCAGCTCAATCACACATTGATAATGGGTTCTCTATATTGAAAATAAAAATTGGTGAATGTGTTGAAGAAGACATAGAAAGGGTGAAAACTTTATTTGAATTAAATCCTGAGAATATTCAAATCAGGGTTGATGCAAATCGAGGGTACTCTAAAAAAGAATTAATAAAGTTCTATGAGAACACACAAGATCTTGGTCTTGAACTTATTGAACAACCCTTAGAAATTGAAAATAATCAGGATATGCTCTATTTCCCTGAGGATATAAGAGCAATCTGTGTGGCTGATGAGTCTATGAAAACTTATGACGATGCAGTTGCTTTAGTGAAAGGTCAACAACCGTTTGGAGTTTTCAATATTAAGTTGATGAAATGCGGTGGGATCTATCAAGCACTTAAGATAGCTGAAATAGCTGAGGCTGAAGGTATTGATTTAATGTGGGGCTGTTTTGATGAAAGCAAAGTCAGTATTTCTGGTGCATTGCATGCTGCGCTGTCTTGTAAAAACACAAAGTATATTGATTTAGACGGTTTTTTTGACTTAGGATGGGACTTGGTTACAGACGGGTATATCTGTGAGTCTGGAGTTATAGGTCCAAACAATAAAATAGGTATTGGGGTTGAGCGTGGATGAATTAAAAGGAACGGCTTTAGTTTATAGCGGTGGCCTGTTGGATGATTTACATGCAAAAACAGCTCATGGTTTACTTCGGGTATCAGAACGTTTTGACGTATTAGGTTTAATTGATCAACAGCATTTCAATCAAAACAGCGCTGATATCGTGAGTCATTGTCATAAGAATGTCCCTATTTTTGAAGATCTTAATCAAGCATTAAAGACAATGGATAAAAAACCTGATTTTATGGTCATTGGTGTTGCTTTTGGTGGTGGTAAATTACCCAATAAGCATCGAAAGATTGTTGTAGACTCGCTCGAAAATCATATTGATGTTGTCAGTGGTCTTCATGAACTTCTCTCAGAAGATCTTGAATTTAAAGCTAAAGCATCTGAAACAGGAGCAACCATACATGATATTCGTAAACCAAAAACCATCGAAGAACTCTCATTTTGGACAGGAGATATTCTTAAATTAGAAACACCCAGAATAGCTGTCTTAGGGACAGACTGTGCAACAGGTAAAAGAACTGTGTGTCAGTTTTTATCACAAGATTTGAATGCTGATAATATTAAAACTGAAATTATTTACACCGGTCAAACAGGGTTTTTGCAAGGATTTAAACATGGATTCATTCTTGATGCCACACTGAATGATTTTGTTTCAGGTGAACTGGAAAAGGCTGTTTTAGACTGTGCAAAAAATATTAACCCTGATCTTATGTTGATTGAAGGTCAATCGTCATTAAGAAATCCGTCTGGCCCCTGTGGATCTGAATTACTGCTATCAGCAGATGTACATGGGGTGGTGCTGGTGCATCCATTTGATAGAGAATATTTTGATAATTTTGAAGATATTCAATATGAGTTACCAAGTCTTGAAGATGAAATGAACCTAATCAAAAGTTACGGCAAAACTGTTTTGGGTGTTTGCATTAACTCAAAACAAAATATTGATGCTAATCAAATTAAAGAACAATTTAATATTCCTGTTGTGAACCCTATGAATGAGAGTGTCAGCAGTATCTCAGAATCGATCAAAGCAAATTTATTCTGAAGTAACTTTGTGTCTCATTTTTAAAACAATTGAATTAGACACGTACAACAAGTCTCCAATTTTTCTCACCAGATAATCTTCATGTTTATCAAGGTTGTCATCTGACATAGCTAATCGCCATAACATTTCAATAACCTCTTCCTTGGCTTCTTGAGTTAAGGTTTTATGTAATGCATGAGTATACTCATGCAGTGAAACAGCGTCGTCTGCTACCGACACAGCCTCATGAAAAAGATCACTGGTTTGTTCATTGCTAAGATCATACTGGCCTTTGAGGAGCAGCCTAATTACCTCATTTTCATTTTCAGCTTGATCAAAATCAGCACGTGCCATTTCAATTAATAACACTGCAGTTGCCAATTGCACAGGATCTATCGATTCTTCTTCTGATGCTTTATTTTTTTTTGATTTAAAAAAATTAAAGAAATTTGCCATCTGCTTATGAGTCCAATTTTATAAAGAGTTTAATAATAAACTATGTTGGAAAAGTTTTATATGATTGCTAAATAACATAGAATGCTCCAAATAATCATGACAGAGACAGTCCAAAATAATAATTCTTCAAAAGCACTCAAGCTAGGTATTGCCTTTAGCTTATTATTCTCAGGATTTATCTGGGTGGCAGAGCAGTATCTATTTCTAGAGCAAGAATTATTGCCTAAACCAGAAGGTGTTCCGTTTTGGTATTTTTGGCAACTCAATGAGCCAAATTTTATAACTAGGCTGAGCGCCTGGGGACTGTATCTTGGACATCAACTTTGTATATGGTGGTTGATCTATGCGGCTCAGAAAGAACGACCAAAATACACTGACGGTCTTCACTGGTTTAATATCGCTGCACTAGCAGCCAACGCTATTTTTATTACCTTGCATTTAATTCAGACAGCAATTTGGTATGACGGACTAGCTCAAGATGTAACAGAACAATCCGCACAATGGTCAGTAATAGTCTTATTGTTTGTTGTGCTTATGATGGAAAATCAACGACGAGGGATGTTTTTTGGCAAGAAACTAAATTTTGTGACCGCCGCCTCAACAGGATTGAGAAAATATCATGGATATTATTTTGCCTGGGCCACCATTTTCACCTTTTGGTATCACCCTATGGTAGGGACTTCAGGGCATATCATGGGATTTTTATATATGTTTCTTTTATTGTTGCAAGGCAGTCTCTTTTTCACACGTGCGCACTTAAACTCGAAATGGACGATCTTTGTTGAAGTGATGGTTGTATTGCATGCCCTTCTTGTTGCCTTGATGAGCGGACATAATTGGCCAATGTTTTTATTTGGTTTTTTAGGCGTGTTCGTGGTGACTCAAATGTATGGATTACCTCTCAGTCAGAAAATGAGATGGATGATATGGTCTGCTTTTATTGGTCTGGTCATTACAGTCTATAGCTTCAGGGGTTGGGAAACATCTTACGAAGTTATTTTCATTGCTGGCACAGAATGGGCTTGTGCAATTTTATTGTCTGGTTTGATATTATTTATACAATCTGATTTTATAAAAAATCTGACTGGGAGAAACTAATAATATATGCAATTAACATCTAAAACATTTGCTCACAATGGCTGGATCCCTGAAAAATGTGCCTTCGGCATCAAAGATGAAGAGACACATATGGCTTTGGGTAAAAATATAAACCCTCAGCTCTCTTGGTCTAATGCCCCTGATGGAGCTCAATCTTTGGTGCTGATATGTGTCGATACAGATGTACCCTCCTCATTAGAGAATTTTAATAAAGAGGGTAAAACAATTTCAGCAGACTTACCTCGGGTGGATTTCATGCACTGGGTAATGGTGGATATTCTGCCAATCGATGGAGGTGTAGAAGAAGGAGAATGCTCTGATGGCATCACTCCAAAAGGTAAACAAAATCCAAAGGGCCCTCCAGGATCAAGGCAAGGAATCAATGGCTACACTAACTTCATGGCGGGTGATCCTGAGATGGAGGGTAATTACTTTGGTTATGAGGGTCCGTGTCCACCTTGGAACGATGAGATCCCTCATCATTATCGTTTTAAACTCTTCGCTTGTGACATAGATCGATGTCCTGTTGAAGGTGTTTTTACCGGAAGTGACGTGCTAAAAGCTATAGAAGGACATGTCATTGCAGAAACCGAATTAACCGGTCTGTATAGCCTTAACCCTGACGTGGGTTAATTAGTCAGACGCTGGGTCAAAATCTAGAGATAAAGAGTTAATACAGTACCTTAACCCTGTTGGTTGTGGACCATCAGAAAAAACATGTCCAAGATGGGCATTGCATTTCGTGCATACAACTTCTTCCCTGGTCATGCCATGAGACTCATCTACCTTTACTGTAACTGCATCTGTGTTTTCGATATCAAAAAAACTTGGCCAGCCCGTCCCTGAATCAAATTTTGTATCAGAACTAAACAGAGTATTACCACAGCAAACACAAGTGTAAGTTCCTGCATCCTTTTTATACAAAAGCTCACCAGTGAACGGAGCTTCCGTTCCTTTTTCTTGAGTGACATGTATTTGGTTGGGTGATAAATGGCCTAGATTTTTTTTATTTTTCATAAGTTGAGTATACTTAAACAAAATGAGATTTATATGAAAAACTCTAATCCAAAAAACATACCTTTACTTGAATACCTTAAGCCTAAAAACTGGATCATTCTAGTCATCCTAGGGTTTGCTAGACTTATTCTTTTGCTTCCCTTCAGGTTGGTTTTATTGATTGGTTATTTCATTGGTTTACTGTTATTTTGGATTCCATCGAAAAGATCAAATATAGCGAAAAAAAACATAGAACTATGCTTTCCAGACCTATCAGAGAGTGAGCAAAATACTTTACTTAAACAACACTTTATTTCACTTGGGATAGGCTTCATTGAAGTGGGTATGGTGCGTTGGAAATCGAACTCGAGTCTAAAGAATATTGTAAAAATAGAGGGTCTAGAGTATCTCAGTGAAGCTTTGAAGAAAGACAAGGGTATTGTACTGATGAGTGCACATTTTACTCTATTGGAAATCAGTGCATTAATTGGGAGACAGGGTTTTGTGGAAGGTTTGCCACCCATGGTAGGCATGTACCGCCTTGGCAGTAACCCTTTTATTAACCGTTTTTTTCGAAACGCAAGGTTAAAATCTGTGGAGAGCCTAATAACGAAGTTTGAGGTTAAAGACATGATCCGTGCTCTCAAAGCAAAGAAAATTGTTTGGTACGCATCAGATCAAAGTTTTAGCGGTAAAAATTCTATTGATATTAATTTCTTCGGACAGAACGCACAGACCAATTCTGCAATCTGTCGGTTTGTTGATATTACAGATTGCATAGTGCTCCCTTACTTTCCAAAAAGGTTACCTGATGGAGAAGGATATGAGCTCACAATATATCCTGAAATAAAGCCTAAGGAATCTAAAAACCCCAAGGAATATCTTGAGCAGCTCTACCAAGTATTAGAGGGTCATATTATGAGCCACCCCGAACAGTATTACTGGGTTCACCGCAGATTTAAAAATGATGACAAACTTAAAGACCCTTATCAATCTTGACCCATTCTTAAAGAATAACTAACCATTAATTTCTTCCATTCTGTTGCAGGAAACGGTTGATTATTAACTGAGCACCACTTCATGACAGACCTTTTCATTCGATCAAAAACGCTTGTTGAATGATCTCTATCAGCTCGTGACTGAACGCCTTTGTCAAAGTCCAGCAAAAAAACATTCTCTTCTTGATCAATCATTATATTCTCTATATTTAGATCATCATGATAAAAACCAAGTTGATGAAATCGTCCAATACAATCTCCTATATCAAGCCAATGTTGGGATGTCAGACGCTGATTGAATAACAGATCTGCCATTGAGCTCACATCAATAATCTGAGAAGTAATAAGGTCTGCTTGATAAAATAATCCTTGCTTCTTAACCCTAGCAGCAATCGGTCGGGGTACCGGTAAATCGAGTTTATACATGGTTCTTAAGATCCTATACTCAGCAAAGGATCGAGAACTATCTAAACCTGTCCATAAATACTTATCCAGTAAAACATTGGCTATCAAACCACCCCTATAATAGTGCTTAAGAACAGACGATTGTCCGTTAATATTGATCAGAAGAATCTCCCCTCTGCCTTTACTTATAATTTCTGATTGTGGTTGAGTGAGCCAATACTCAGACTCAAAAAGATTCTCATCTGCTTCATCGATTACGGTATCATCGTATATGATGATGTTCTGATTAATTTTTAATAATTGACTACTCATTTACATGAAGACGAACAATACACCGTCCATAGACCATATTTGTTTAATAAGGTTATCAGCACTTGGGGACTGCTGTCACGCACTTGCGGTCATCCAAAATATTCAGGAGAAATTGCCACACTCTAAAATTACCTGGGTAATAGGTAAAACAGAGCATCAATTGTTCAGAGATATTGAAGGAGTAGACTTTATTGTTGTCGATAAAAGAAATCTCTTTAGTTCATTTCTAAAGATTAGGAAAAAACTTCGAGACAAACAATTTGATGTGATGCTGAATATGCATGCATCTATGTCTGCAAACCTTATCAGTCTAGCTATAAATGCAAAAAAGAAAGTTGGTTATGACCAAGATCGAGCAAGAGATCTGCAGCATTGGTTCTGCAATGAATCAATATCATCAACAAATAATCAGCACGTACTCGATGGGATGTTAGACTTTTTAAAACATGTCAATGTGAACTGTGAAAAACCCTATTGGAATGCTTTAACTTTAACTGCAGAAGAAGATTTTGCTGTTGACCTTATTGATCCTAATAAATACACCTGTGTGATTAGTCCTTGCAGCAGTCAACCTTATGGCGATAAATATTTTCGTAGTTGGTCAATCAATAATTACTTAGAACTCATTAAATATTTGCTGAGCAGAAATGATATACAACTAATACTAACAGGCGGTATGAGTCCAACAGAAAAAAGTTACAGTGAGCAACTAAACATGTCTTTTAATGACACAGTGCTTAACCTCATTGGTAAGACTTCAATTAGAGAAATGGCAGCATTAATTAAGCATTCAGATATTATAATCAGTCCTGATTCAGGGCCAGCCCATATAGGAACAATTATGGGAACACCCGTGATTGGTTTGTACGCAATGACTAATCCTCACAGAAGCGGACCCTATAATTCAACAGAATGGTTAATTAATAAGTACCCAGAAGCCCTTAAAAAATATATGGATAAATTACCAGAAGAGGTGAAATGGGGACAAAAAATAGCAGAACCCGATGCAATGAATTTAATCACATCTGATGATGTAATTAAAAAAATTAAACAACTTATTGATCATAAATAAATATTGGAATTGCTAACAAAACGTTTAATCATAAGATCGCCAGTGATAGGAGACGCTGAAGAACTTAGAGAAAAGATTAATGATTTTTCAGTCATACAATGGCTGTCTAATACTCCATACCCATATAGCTTGGATGATGCAATCAGTTTTATCCATAGAGCCAACCAATCCGTTAAAGACAATAGAGCCTATAATCTAGTCATTGAGATCGATGGCAAAATTGCAGGAGGAGTTGGTTTATTTAATTTTGAGGAGATTGACTGTGAATTAGGGTTTTGGATTGCATCTGAATTTTGGAAGATGGGCATTGCCACTGAAGCCTCTAAAGCAATGCTTGACTTTGGATTCAGACAATTGGAACTAAAGACCATCAAAGCCTCGTTCAAGGAAGGAAATAAAGCATCAAAAAAAGTGCTGAAAAAACTAGGCTTTATCAATGTTAGTCAAAAATTAGAAGAGGACGAGATATTGAAAAAAAGGGTCATGATTCACTTCTTAGAAATTAAAAGTAGTGATTATTTATTCAATAATTAATTTGAAATCTTTGCTCTAAAAACAGCTTCTGCAATCACTAAATCCTGAATAGCCACTCCAGTTAAATCAGCCACTGTTATCTGGTTAGGATCAGTCCTGCCTAATTTTGTCTCCTCAAGAACTTCGCCCAATTCAATTAGATTTTCTTCTAATAAACATTTTGCTTTAAGTGCTTGGTGAATCTCTCCTCTTAATTTATTTTGCGAAATACTGTCAGCAACAACAATAGATGCTTTGGCTAATATTTTAGGATCTAATTCACATTTTTCAGGAGTATCAGATCCTACAGCTGTTATGTGAGTACCGGGTTGAACCCAATCAGACTTAATAATCGGTGTTTTTGCAGAGGTTGTTGTTACGATCAATTGTGACTCTTTCACTAATGCTTCCAGATTATCATGAATCTTAATCGTTATATTTAGATCAGAAAGATCATTGATTAAAGCTTCTGCTTTTTTACTATCCCTCGCCCAAATCATTATGTTGTTTAAAGACATAATATCTAAAAGGCACCTGGCTTGATATCTTGCCTGAACACCACTTCCAATAATTGTTGCGGATTCAAGGTCTGAATTGGCAAGAGTCCGTGAGGCAATTGCACCGGCAATGCCAGTTCTCAGATCAGTTAAATTAGCTTCATCCACCAAAATAGCTTGCGGTACACCGGTGTTAATATTAAAAAGTAACATCATGCCCTGTCCTGGCTTGATGCCCTCATTTGCATTGTTAGGAAACCCTGAAGCAATCTTGATCACATAATGAGAACCGCCCTTTAAATACCCATATTTTATATGTACTTCACCTGGTGGATCTTCAAAAAGTAGTTCACCGACTGGTGGTATTTCTGAGTTACCTTTTGAGTGTTCTATAAAGGCTTGTTTCATGGAATCATGAACTTCAATTTGACCTAATAATGATGAGATGTCATCCCAATCTAACAAGAACGGTGCACTCATTTTAGTGCCCTGAGTAATATTTCATTAAAATTAGGATTTATCATAGATATGATTATAAAGATTAATGTATTGATCAGTCATAGTTTTAACAGAAAAACTTTTTC
>CAYQEV010000020.1:0-24477 GCA_964416745.1 uncultured Woeseia sp. | reverse complement strand
ATCAAATTCCAGAAGATTGTGAGCATTTCTTTGGGGATCTACCTGATTAGAATAGACCGTGACTAATTAATGGAAAAATACATAATTATTCAACTGAGAATTTTTTCCCAATATGCGTTTCATTCCTTTGCTTAGCTAATTTAATTTGTTTTTGTCTTTCAGCAAACCTCTGTTTTCTTTCTTCTGTGTGCATTCCATAGCAGTGTGGGCAACTAATGCCTTCTTTGTATTTATTGCTTTTTAGATCATCATCGTCAATAGGCATTCTGCAGGCATGACACATTGAGTAGTTTCCCTCAAGAAGTCCATGTTGTATGGAAACACGATCATCAAAAACAAAACATTCGCCTTCCCATAAACTGTTTTCAAGATTAATTTTTTCTAAATATTTTAGAATACCGCCTTGAAGCTGAAGAACTTCTTCAAAACCTTCTTGTAATAAAAAAGATGATGCTTTTTCACACCTGATACCACCTGTACAAAACATAGCTACTTTTGTTTTATTTTGTTTTTCCATTAATGGTTTTAATTTTTCCTCAACCCATTTGGGAAACTGTCTAAATGAGGTTGTTTTAGGATCTATTGAGCCTTCAAAATTCCCAATCGCATGTTCATATTTATTTCTCGTATCAACCACTAAAGTATTAGGGTCTTGAATGATCTGATTCCATTCTTCTGCAGAAACATGTGTTCCTGTTATTTGTCCAGGATTTATATTTTCCTTGCCCATTGAAACAATCTCTTTTTTTAGTCTGATTTTCATTCTTTTAAATGTTTCGCCCAATGCTTCTGCAAATTTAGACTCTAAATCTGATAGGCGAACATCTTTTTTTAGTTCTTCAATGGTTTTGAGAATTTCTTCATGTGAACCTGAAATTGTCCCATTAATACCTTCTGGTGCTAATAATATGGTTCCAACAATATTATTTTGTCGACAAATCTTCTCTAAGACAGGTTTTTTTTCTTGAAAGTCGCTCCAATCAATAAATTTATAAAATGAAGCGATAATTTTTTTTTCAGGCATCTATGGGTTCTAGAAAGATCTATTAACTGTAAATTCAGCAAGACTAATTAATGCTTCCTTATATTCATTGTTTGGAAGCTGCTTTAATGCATCGATGGCTTTTTTGGATGATTCTCTAGCTTTTGATTCTGTTAATGCAAGTGAGCCTGATTGTTCAATGCAATCTATAATCTTTTTATAGTGGGAGGCATCTTTCTTTTTTATCGCATTACGAATGATCATTTGCATCTCTGGGTTGGCTCTTTCTAAGGCATATATTAGAGGTAGTGTTGGTTTACCTTCAGACAGATCATCACCCACTTCTTTTCCCATTATTTCATATGAAGAACTGTAATCTAAAGCATCATCAATGAGTTGATAAGCCATGCCCATTTCTTGTCCATAAATACTCAAACTAGCTTCAATTTTATTTGATTGACCAGCTAAAACTGCTCCGATGGTAGCGGCTGATTCAAAGAGTTTTGCCGTTTTTCTATAGATGACTTCCAGACACTGTTCTTTGGTTGTGTCTGGATTACCACAGTTAATGAGTTGCATTACTTCACCCTCAGCAATAGTGTTGGTCGCTTCAGACATAATTTCCATTATCCTCATATGTCCAATTTCGACCATAATTTGGAAGGCTCTTGAATATAAAAAATCACCAACAAGAATCGTGGACTCATTCCCAAAATTTTTATGTGCGGTGATTGTTCCTCTTCTGGTATCAGAATTATCTACTACGTCATCATGAAGAAGTGTTGCAGTATGAATAAATTCAATCATTGCAGCAGCCTTTATTGATTCTTTATTATTGGTTTTACCGCATGCTCTATAAGCAAGTAAGACGATTAGAGGTCTTAACCTCTTTCCTCCACTATTAATAATATAGTGAGAAATGCTATTAATAAGACCAATATCACTATTCAGTTGAACTTGTATCTCATTATTCATCAATGCCCAGTCCTCTTGGACGAGGGATCTTAATTCTTCAATCAAATTTTTCGATTGATTAGCTTGTTCGATACTTTGAATCATAAATAAAAATAATTTTTTAATTATTACAATCAGGACAATATAACAAACCCTTAAAATTATTGAATTAAAAAGCTTTAATCTATAGAATTGCCAGATTCTTTGGGTCAAGAGAAGGAAAAGATAAATGTATGCCGTGTTTAAATCAGGTGGGAAACAATACCGAGTCAGCAAGGGTGAAAAGCTAAAACTAGAAAAGCTAGGCACTGAAGTTGGGAAAAAAGTTGTTTTTGAAGAAATTCTTTCTGTCGGGGAAGGAAGTAAGATTAATATTGGAACTCCTTACTTAGCAAACGCCACTGTAGAAGCAAAAGTCCTAGAAGAAGGTAAAGGCAAGAAAATTGAAGTAGTCAAATTTAAAAGGCGTAAGAACTATAAGCGTAATTTTGGACATCGACAAACTTATTCTTTAATTGAAATAACAGCCATTAATGTTAAAAAGAAGGCTGCTCCAAAGAAAACAAAGGCTGCTCCAAAGAAAACAAAGAAGCAAACAGAAAAATAATATAACGAACTAGGTTAAAGATAATGGCACATAAAAAGGCAGGTGGAAGCTCTAGAAACGGAAGAGATTCTGAATCCAAAAGATTAGGCGTCAAAAAATTTGGAGGGCAATATGTTCGAGCGGGGAATATTATTGTTCGTCAAAGAGGAACTAAGTTTCATCCTGGAAGAAATGTTGGGATAGGGAGAGATCATACTTTATTCGCTAAAATTGATGGAGAATTAAAGTTTGAAAAGAAGGGCCCTAAAATGAAACAGTTCGCAACAGTTCAACCAATTTCTGAATAGTTTATTTTTTATTTATTAATAAAACCCCGCTTTTTTGCGGGGTTTTTTTTATTATAGGTTCTGATCATGAAATTCATAGACGAAGCAATAATCTCTATAAAAGCTGGTGACGGCGGTAATGGTATAGCTAGTTTTCGACGTGAAAAATATATTCCTAAAGGCGGGCCAGACGGTGGAGATGGTGGAAACGGAGGCAGCATCGTCCTTCAGGCAACCACTAATCTGAATACACTGATAGACTTTAGGGTTAATAACCAGTTTAGAGCAGATTATGGTCAATCTGGAAAATCAAAAAACAGAAGCGGACTAAGCGGAGAGGATTTAGTCATTTTTGTGCCATGTGGAACTAAAATCTCAAACTTAGAAACCGGAGAAGAGATTGGGGACTTACTCAATGAAGGTGACCAATGTTTAGTGGCAAATGGTGGTTATGGTGGAAAAGGTAATGCTCGCTTCAAATCAAGTCGTAATCGAGCACCTCGTCAATCTACAGAAGGGTCAAGTGGTGAAAAAAGAAAGCTTTTGTTGGAGCTCAATTTATTAGCTGATGTTGGCCTGTTAGGTTATCCCAATGCTGGGAAATCTACTTTTATTAGATGCATTTCAGCAGCTAAACCAAAAGTTGCTGATTACCCATTTACAACATTAAGTCCGAATCTAGGGTTGGTCCGAGTCGATTATGAAAACAGTTTTGTTGTGGCTGATGTGCCAGGGATTATTGAGGGAGCTTCTGAAGGAACCGGTCTAGGAATTGAGTTTTTAAAGCATCTTAGCAGGACCAGTGTCTTACTTCATATTGTCGATTTATTTGATCCTCAAGACGTATCTGGAGTATGTGAGAGCATCAGAGCTCTTGTCTTGGAATTAGAAAAGTTTGATAGTGGTTTGTATGAGAAAGAACGGTGGTTGGTCTTTAATAAAACTGATTTATTGGAGAACCCACAAAAAAAGATTAATCAGGTACTGGCTAATCTTGAATGGAAAGGACCAGTGTTTGCAATTAGTGCTGCGACTTCAAACGGTACTGCTGATCTAAGAGATCAGATAATGATTAGACTGAATGAACTATATGAATCAGAGGATTCTGTGATTAATTGATTAACTTGATGCCTTTGATCAATTTTCTTTTCTGATTTGCAGCTTTATTTTTATGAATAATGCCTTTTCTTGCAAGAGAATCAATGAGTGGTTGGGCTTTTTTAAACAGTTCCGTTGCTTCGCCTGCATTTTTTTCATCAATTGCTTTAATTACTTTTTTTACAGAGGTACGCATTCTGCTCTTAAGAGCCATATTGTTTTCTTTATGCCTCTCATTTTGCCTAACTCTTTTTCTTGCTGAACTGGTGTTCGCCATTGTTTTTACCTATTCTTTACTCGTGTTATAAAAAAGGGGTGTATTCTTTTATATTTTGTATGTCTTTGTCAATATTATTCGTTTATATATAACCAAATTGGTTTCTATATTAACCAATGATTAGATAGGGTAAATTAAGAAATAATTCATGAATAATCAAACAAATAGAAGTAATAATCTTCTGAAGTCCACTACCACTGTAGGCTTCATGACCTTCTTATCAAGAGTTATGGGGCTAGTCAGAGATATTTGCTTTGCACGTTTGTTTGGTGCTTTTCCCATTATGGATGCTTTTTTTGTTGCATTCAAAATACCAAATTCTTTTCGTCGTTTTTTTGCAGAGGGCGCATTTTCTAGAGCATTTATTCCTGTTCTTTCTGATTATGAACAGAATAAAAGTGAATTAGAAACCCAGGAATTGATTGATAAAACATCTGGAACACTCGGTATTATTTTATTTTTAGTTACTTTAATTGGCGTTTTATTGGCCCCCTTGTTGATAATTATCTTTGCGCCTGGGTTTTTTGAACAACAATCAGAAATATCCAACCGATATGACATAGCAGTCGATATGTTGAGATTTACATTTCCGTACTTATTGTTTATTTCGCTTACTGCTTTTGCAGGTGCAATTCTAAACACAAAAAAACATTTTTGGGCTACAGCCTTTAATCCAGTAATTTTAAATATCGTGTTAATCATTGCTGCAGGCTTTATTGCACCGAGTTCAAACAATCCTGGTCGAATATTAGCAGTTGCTGTATTTATAGCAGGATTCATTCAATTGATCTTTTTACTGCCTTTCTTAAAAACAATGAATCGTCTGCCAAGGCCTACTTGGGGATGGAATGATGAAGGCGTGAAAAGAATCATTAAACTTATGATCCCCTCAATGATTGGAAGTTCAGCTTCTCAGTTTAATTTATTATTTAATACACTTATTGCTTCGTTTCTTAGTGCTGGAAGTATTAGTTGGATATATTATTCTGATCGATTATTAGAATTTCCTGTAGGAGTCTTTGGGGTGGCTTTATCTACTGTAGTATTGCCTACTCTATCTAGGGAGAATGCTAATAAAGATCTTTCAACATATAAGTCAACATTAGATTGGGGTATCAAGCTTGCTTTGATTGTTTCTATTCCATCAGCTGCCGGCCTGTATTGTCTTTCAGGCCCTTTAATTTCTACAATTTTTCTTGGAGGCAATTTTACTAATTTTGATTTGGATATGACTCAATACAGCTTAATGGCTTATTCTATTGGTTTGGTTGGCTTATGTTTGGTGTTGGTTTTATCTCCAGCATTTTATTCTAGAGAGGACACCAAGACGCCTTTAAAATATGGTCTGATTGCAATGGGTTGTAATGCCTTTTTCTCGTTATTACTGGTTTTGTTGCTTATACAGTTTGAGGTTAATTATCCTCATATGGGGCTCGCTCTAGCCTTTTCTATAGCCAGTATTCTCAATGCTTATTTGCTAGCAGCTAAACTTATCAAAGAAGGGTTAATACAAATAGATGAAAATTTAATCTTTTTAGTGCTTAGAGTTCTTTTTTCAACCCTGGCAATGGTTGTATTTTTAATTGCGTTTAGCCAAGAAAATATTTTATGGATTAATAGCTCCTTGGGTGAGCGTATCTTGAGTTTAGGTTTTCTTATTGGTTGTTCTGTGCTGATTTATTTCAGTGTTTTGTTCTTGTTAGGATTTAGATTCAGAGAGATTCGTATTAAATAGGAGATTAAGTAACTATAATATTCAACTAATTTTTTTACTTATGAAAGATTATAAAGAAACACTAAATTTACCTGGAACCAGTTTTCCAATGAAGGGTAATTTACCGAATAAGGAACCTGAAATTCTTGGATTCTGGGAAAAGATAGGTCTGTATCAGAAAATCCGGGAACAACAACAGAACAAGAAGTCCTTTCTTCTATTGGACGGCCCTCCTTATGCTAATGGCAAGATTCATATAGGGCATGCACTTAATAAGATCTTAAAAGACATTATTATTAAATCAAAAACCTTATCTGGTTTTGACGCGCCTTATTTGCCTGGGTGGGATTGCCATGGCTTACCAATTGAACATCAAGTTGAAAAAAAGAAAGGTAAAGTGGGCCCTAAAATTGAGGCAAAAGAATTTAGAGAGCATTGCAGGTCTTATGCTCTTAAACAGATCGAAGAGCAAAAACAGGATTTTATCCGTCTAGGTGTTTTAGGTGAATGGGATCAGCCTTATCTCACTTTAGATAAAAATTATGAGTCTCAACAAATCAGAGCGTTTGCAAAGATTGTTGACAATAACCATGTGATCTATGGACACAAACCTGTTCATTGGTGCCTTGATTGTAAATCAGCACTAGCTGAAGCTGAGGTAGAGTACCAAGACAAAGAATCAGTCTCAGTAGATGTGGCATTTAAGGTATTGAGTACAGGAAAATTTTTAGATTTAGCAGGTGTTGATGGTATCGAACCCACTATGGAAATTATTGTGCCTATTTGGACAACCACACCATGGACTTTGCCCTCTAATGAGGCTGTCGTTTTAGGTGAAGATATTGACTATTCTCTCTTTCAGGGAACTCTGAAGAATAAGCAAATCAATGTCTTACTAGCCAATGATTTGTCTGAATCAGTAATGCATCGTTGGAATATAGAACATTGGGATAACGTTCTTAAGATTGATGCATCACTTTTGAAGGGATTGATGTTAAAGCATCCATTCTATGAAAAAGATGTGCCCATTTTAATTGGTGATTATGTAACTACAGAAACAGGCACAGGTGCGGTTCATACTGCTCCAGCACATGGCCATGATGATTTTAATATTGGAAAAATAAATCATCTAGACCTTGAATGTTATGTGAACCCTTATGGGTTGTTTGCAGACGAGAAAGAATTCTTTGCAGGGGAGCATATTTATAAATCAGAGTCGAAGATACTAAATAAACTTGAAGAGACTAATAACCTGATTCACCAAGAAAAATTTAATCATAGCTACCCGCATTGCTGGAGGCATAAAACACCATTAATATTTAGAACCACTCGGCAATGGTTTATTAGCATGGATAATGAAGATTTAAGAGAGAATTCTTTGCAAGCTATTGAGCAAGTTAAATGGTTGCCTGAATGGGGAGAAGATCGAATAATAGGTATGGTTTCTACTCGACCTGATTGGTGCATTTCTAGACAAAGATATTGGGGTGTCCCTATCCCGTTGTTTGTTCATAAAAAAAATCAATCACTGCATCCAAAGACAACGGAACTTTTAGATAAAATTGCTAATGATATTGAAGAAAATGGAATTGATTCATGGTTTGAATCTTCAATCGAGGATTATTTTGATGACAATTTAAAAGACTATAAGAAATCCACAGACACCATGGATGTTTGGATGGATTCAGGATTGGCTCACCATGCTGTGAGTCAAAATTTTGATAATATTACTTATCCAGCAGATTTATATTTGGAGGGCTCTGATCAACATCGCGGTTGGTTTCAAAGTTCCTTGCTTACTTCTATTGCAATGAATGGTTCCGCACCATATAAACAAGTTTTAACACATGGTTTTTTTGTTGATGAGGAAGGAAAGAAAATGTCTAAATCATTGGGTAATGTAATAGCACCTCAAAGCATAATAAATTCTATGGGAGCAGATATTTTAAGGTTATGGGTTGCATCGACGGATTACACAAGTGAAATGAGGATTTCAGATCAAATCCTTAAACGCAATGGTGATACTTATAGGAGAATTAGAAACACCACTAGATTTCTGCTCAGTAATTTGGGGGATTTCAATCCAGACAAACACTCGATTGATTATTCAGATATGTTGTTACTAGATCAATGGATTATGAATCGCTTGAGTGTAATCAATCAATCCATTCAAACTGATTATGAAGAGTATTCTTTCCATCGTATCATCCAAACTTTGCATAATTTCTGTGTGAATGACATGGGCGGTTTTTATTTAGATATTATTAAAGATAGACTTTACACAATGCCTGCAAATTCCAAAGGTAGACGATCGGCACAAACAGTGTTATTGCATATTGCAGAGTCTCTTGTTCGATGGATAGCTCCAGTGCTTTCATTCACGGCAGAAGAGATTTGGCAATTGCTCCCACGTCGTCAAGTACCGTCAGTTTTTCTCTCTGAATGGCATGATATCGTTGCAACTAATGATAATAATGATTATGAAATGATCTTGGGTTTGAATGAAGTGGCAGCAAAAGCACTAGAAATTGCCCGAGATCAAAAGATTATCGGTTCACCATTAGATGCGGACCTGACTCTATACGCAAGCAAAGAACTGACTGAATTTTTAGAACCCTTTGCTGATGAATTACGTTTTCTCTTTATTACTTCATCAGCAACCATTAAATCAATTAATGATGTTACTGATGAGGCAGTGCATGGAGAAAACTTCGCAGTATCGATCACTCAATCTGACTATGAAAAATGTAATCGTTGTTGGCATCGACAAGAGAGTGTCAATCAATCTAAGCATCACCCGGATCTATGCTCCAGGTGTGAAGCCAATATAGATGATTCATCAGAAGTAAGACTCTATTTCTAATTATGAGGCAATTTAGTTGGATTCTGTTAATTGCCTTTTTCATTCTAGGAGATCAATGGACTAAAAATTTGGTGGTCAATAATCTCGAATTATATCAACGAGTTAATGTCACATCATTTCTTGACATAACATTGCTTTATAACACTGGAGCAGCTTTTAGTCTTTTTGCTTTTGATACCGGCAGTCAACGCATACCGCTAATATTAATCTCAATTCTTGTGAGTGTGTATTTATTGGGCCTATTAATAAAACATGCTTCTTCAAATCATTGCGCTCTGAATCTTTCAATAGCTATGATTGCTGGGGGAGCATTAGGTAATTTGGTCGACAGAATCACACAAGGTTATGTAGTCGATTTTGTGCTCTTTTATTATGGTAATTGGTATTTTCCTGCTTTTAATGTGGCTGATTCATTAATAACCATAGGGATGATGATCTTTCTAATAGATAATTTCTTGATCAAGGATAGATAAATTACTTTTAATTAATAAACACTAGAATTGAGATTGTATTTGGAAAATAAGTTCTTTCTCATTAGAATGTTCCATTATGGATGATGTTATTCAACTAAAAACAAAAGTTGAGAAAAGGCTTAAATTATATGGCCTTCGACCAACAAAGGCACGATTAAGAATAGGCATGATGTTATTGGATCACCCGAAACATCTTTCAGCTGAACAAGTCTATGAGAGATTGCTTGAGAAAGGCCATAGTATTTCTAGAGCAACGGTCTATAACACATTAAATGCTTTTGCTGAAAAAGGTCTTGTTAACCAAGTTGCTGTTGATCCGTCTAGAATGTATTACGATTCCACAACTAATGCTCATCATCATTTCTTCAATATAGACACTGGTCAACTCTACGATATTCCTTCGGATGACTTAAGTGTTGAGAATATTCCAAGACTTCCTGAGAATACAAAAATTCAGGATTTGGAAATTGTTATAAAAATTAAAAATAAATAATCACTTAATAAGGAGTTAAGCATGGCACGTCATAGAGCTTTACAAATGTTTGGTCGATCAGGTAACCCGGCTTTTAGAAGTAAGGCTTTTACTCAGAGATCATCTGATTTCTCAACCTCAGAAGTAATGACGTTGTCCGGCACAGTGAACAAAACTGGCCTTTATTTATTGCTTTGTTTTATGACGGCTGCTTGGACTTGGAATCAATTTTATACATCGGGTGAGCCTGCTTCTATTATGCCCTATCTAATATTTGGTGTAATCGGTGGACTTATTGCAGCTTTGGTAACGATTTTCAAGCCGACAGCTGCTCCTATTTCCGCGCCAATATATGCTCTTTTAGAAGGTTTCGCAATTGGTGGGATATCGGCAGTCGTTGAGGCAAGCTATGAAGGCATAGTTATACAGGCAGTAGGCCTTACATTTTTCACATTGGCCTCTTTGCTCATGGCTTATAAAACAGGACTTATTAAACCCACAGAGAATTTCCGTTTAATGCTGTTTGCAGCTACTGGCGGAATAGCATTGTTGTATTTAATTAATTTTATCATGATGTTTTTTGGTGCAAGCATTGGATTTATTCACTCAAACGGCTTGATGGGCATTGGTTTCAGCCTTGCGGTGGTTGCAATTGCTGCTCTCAATTTAGTGTTAGACTTTGATTTTATAGAACAAGCTGCTGAACAAGGTGCGCCTAAGTATCTAGAGGCTTATGGTGCTTTTTCATTATTGGTTACTTTAATTTGGCTTTACCTAGAAATTCTAAGATTGCTTACTAAGCTGTATTCTAGAAATTAATGGATTCAAACTCTCTTTTTTTTGGCCTTATGATTATAGGGTCATTAGGTGTGTTTTTTTATTTTGGAAAATTTAGAGCATCAATCAAGCAAAGAGATCGAAGTGATAAAATTGATTGGACTCAATCTTTATGGTCTAAAATAAGATCTAAGAAACAAGAAAAAGACGATTAGATTATTGTGCCTAATATTCAGAATATTTTAGCCATCGCTTCTGGTAAAGGAGGCGTAGGAAAATCAACCGTAAGTGTTAATCTTGCTCTCTCCTTAAAAGAGCAAGGCCTTAAAGTAGGATTATTGGATGCTGATATTTATGGGCCCAGTATCCCTCTGATGCTTGGCACTGTAGGTCAAATACCCTCAACCCCAGACAATAAAACATTTAATCCAATAGTAACATTAGGTATTGAATTAATGTCTATCGGGTACATTGTTTTAAAAGATGAAGCAACAATCTGGAGAGGGCCCATGATGTCTAAAGCTATAGAGCAATTACTCTTTCAAACCAATTGGTCTGATCTAGATTACTTGATTATTGATTTACCTCCTGGAACTGGTGATGCTCAGTTAACACTTTCTCAAAAAGCAGGCTTAACTGCTGCTGTTCTTGTGAGCACACCTCAACAGATCTCACTCATTGATGTAAAAAAGTCCCTTGAAGCGTTTCGAAAACTATCAATCCCTCTCATCGGTTTAGTTGAGAATATGAGCTATTTTATTTGTGATGAATGTGGATCAAAGCATCATATATTAGGCAAAAATAATATAGAGAAATTTTCGATTGATAATAATATATCGCTATTAGGTCAAATACCTATGGAACCAAGACTTTCTGAAGGCAGTGATAATGGACAGCCCATAATTATAAATTCAAAGGATGAATTACTAGCTAAGGTTTATCAAGAAATAGCCTTAAAGATTGATTCCAAGGTGAGAAAAATTGAGAAACCCAAAAAAAAACTAGAAGATATTGCAGTCAAAACTGAGAATTAAAAATGGCTTGGGTTAAATTAATTTAGCTTTATTCAGTAATAAAATATTTTCCTTTAGAGTCTCCATTTCATTAAATTGATAATTTTTTGATAGCGGTGTGCAGTTTTTTTCTCGTTGACAATTAGAGCTTTTAGGACAAATAATTTTTGCAGGATTATCTAACGCATCACTTATCCAATGCACTCTAAGAAGATTAGCTATTTTCTGGATTGAGGATTTTATTTCACCATTAATCTCACTTTCTCCGCCATTACTTTGACAAGCTGTTTCTAATTCATTAATCAATTCTGTAGCGTCTATGCCTTGATTATTTAGAGCTGGTTTCAAATCTATTCCTAAAGAGTATAGTTTTAAGTTTCCAGCTAGGTCTGGCCTTCTTATTGAATAACAGCAATAAAGGAATGTTTCATTCCCATCTTTTAGTATTGATATCTGAGATTGAGGGTTTTTTACATACTCCTCATTGAGTAGTCTGAAAACTGACCAGTTTGGGCATGGGTTTGTTGCCATTGACATGTTCCCAAAGGGTAATGGAATACCGTTACCGCGGTAAATAGCACTTAAGTATCCTGGTTGATGAGCCTCAAAATAATGCCAATGAAGATAGTTTGAAACAGCCGTGACTCTCCTCATTAAATGTGCAGGGGATAATTCAACTTCTTTGGCAGATAACATGTCATGTTCTTTTCTAATAAGATATCGCCTAAACGGTTTTCTGGGGCAAAGTAGGGCGCCTGCAAAAAAACTGGATTCAAAATCATGCCAAGCCATCAGCACGTCATGAGAATTACTCACAGTCTCTTGTTTACCATCACTGTCAAATGGGTTAGATCCTGATGATATGATGGATCTTAAGCCATCTCCTTGATGTAGGATCTTATGGCCCAAATGAGTTGTAAGGTCATACTTAAGTCGATGCGGATCATTTTGAAGTGCTTCATTAACATAAACCTCTGACGGTGATTCGTAAAATGATCTAAGCAGCATTTTATTCTTCATTTGAGGCGTTGATGTGGTCACTCTATTTTGCTTAAACCATTTGAGCTTCAAGCCATGTGTTTTATACAGTTTTTTGATGTCATTAACTTTAATTGGAAAAATATTTTGACCAATTTCATCAGCCACTTTTTCTAAATCAGGAAAGCGATTATGATTTGCTTCTTGGTAGGAGCGTATTAATAACTGGGCAAACTGTCGCCCAGAAATGCCGCTTTGATCCAATAATTCTGGGATAGCTCCTTGCAATAAGTCCTTACTGTAAAGAAAGCCTGGTTCAAGAGGGAGATTTTGATTTTTTTGTTTAGACACATCATCATCACTAAAGCCTATATCAAGATTTTCATCCATAAACCAAGAAGGCTCTTTTTGGAACACAGTAGCTATTTGGTTAAGAACATTTTCTGAGGGAAGGCGTTTTCCATTCTCAATCATGCTTAGATAAGAAACAGAAGGAGCATTTTTAGGGTCTTCCGCGCTGCATCTTTCTGAAAGGTCTTCAAGAGTTAGTTTATTGAGCTTACGGACATTTTTTAGTTTTGCCCCAAGCAGATGACTTTTTCTATACAAATTACTCATTGTGAAATTTACATTGTGAAATTTTTATTGTGAAATTTTAATAAATATTTACTTAAAATTCACTAAATTACTAATTTTTATTTCAAATGTCTGAAGCAATAACAATTATTCCATCATTAAGTATGGAGGAGAAAGAAGTCATCAATCCTAGAGCATTAGGCTTGGTTGAGTTACTGCACACGCAATTTAATTCAAGAAGATTAGAGCTTCTTGAGTTAAGAAACCAGAGGCAACATGAATTGGATGATGGAAACAGACCCGATTTTCTGAAAACAACAAAAGCCATCAGAGAGGATGATTGGGTGGTTTCTCCAATACCACATGATCTTCAAGACCGAAGGGTTGAAATCACAGGACCAGTGGATCGTAAAATGGTAATCAATGCTTTAAATGCCCCAGTAAAGACTTTTATGGCAGACTTTGAAGATTCTTGTTCACCGACATGGAGCAATATTGTTTCTGGCCAGATTAATTTAAGAGACGCGGTAAACGGGGACATAGAATTCATAAGAGAGAACGATCAAAAACGATATGCTCTTAATCAAGAAACAGCCACGCTTATTGTAAGACCCAGAGGTTGGCATTTGAATGAAAAGCATGTCCTGGTCAATGATGAAGAAGTATCAGGAGGACTATTTGATTTTGCAATATTTCTTGCGAATAACCATGAAGCATTATCTCAAAATGGCAGTGGACCTTATTTTTATTTACCGAAGCTTGAGAGCCATCTTGAAGCTAGATTGTGGAATGATATTTTTATTGCTGCGCAAGACTTTCTAAATATTGATCGAGGAACAATTAAGGCTACTGTTCTGATTGAAACAATTCTTGCTGCTTTTGAAATGGATGAGATTCTTTATGAATTAAGAGAGCATTCAGCTGGGCTCAATTGTGGGCGTTGGGACTATATTTTTAGTTTTATAAAGAAATTTAGGAATGATGCTGATTCTATTCTCCCCAATAGAGATGAAGTTATAATGACTCGTCATTTTCTAAAATCTTATGTTGATGGGTTAATTAAAACTTGTCATAAAAGAAATGTGCATGCTATGGGTGGTATGGCAGCACAAATTCCTATAAAAAATAATACTCAGGAAAATAATGAAGCCATGTCTAAAGTTGAACTAGATAAGGTTCGAGAGGCAAACGCAGGCCACGATGGAACATGGATTGCTCACCCAGGGCTATCATCAATTGCCATGGAAGCTTTCAATTCAATCATGGGTGACCAGGCAAACCAAATTAGTAACAAAAGGGATGATGTCAATATTACTTCTCATGATCTTTTGAAAGTACCTAATGGGATGATCACTGAAGAAGGCTTGAGACAAAATATTAGGGTAGGAGTGCAGTACATCGAAGCATGGTTATCGGGTAACGGATGCGTCCCTTTATATAATCTTATGGAGGATGCTGCTACTGCAGAAATTTCTCGATCTCAAATTTGGCAGTGGATTACTCATAAAGCGTCATTTACAGACACTAACAAAACCATAGATGAGGATTTGTTTACTTCTGTCTTAGACCAAGAGATGACCCAACTTATTGAATTAAGAGGAGATTCTAATTTTGATCAAGCTAATTTAGACCGTGCTATTGATTTATTTCACAGCATGTCAACCAGCTCAGACTTTGACCAATTCTTAACTTTACCTGCGTATAAATTCCTTTAGGAGACGACTATGAAAAATAACAATGAAAATGCCTTAATCACTGAGCAGCAAGAAGATTCTTTGATTATACCCAAACCTCTTTCTGAATCTGAGGTGATTGATCTGATGATTTATGGAGAGGATGTTATTGATTTTGGAGTGAATCCCAAACCTATTACTGAAAAAAAATAAGGAAAAATGATGAATAAATTTCACTGTCTATTAATACTTTTAGGAGAAAAACATGGGCGATAAAAGAAATTATACAACCGATCAAGTCAAAGCTCTTCAAGGCTCTGTCAAAGTTGAGTCTACATTGGCTAAGATCGGAGCAAAACAATTGAGAAAGTTGTTTGAGACTGAGCCCTATATTAATACTTTTGGAGCATACAATGGCCAGCAAGCTGTACAACATGTGAAGGCTGGTCTTAAGGCCATTTATGTATCAGGTTGGCAAGTTGCGGCTGCAGCAAATAGTAATAATGAGGTTTACCCCGATCAAAGTCTTTATTCTGTAGATTCTGTTCCTAATGCTGTTCGAAATATCAATAATGCTTTTCGACGCCAGGACCAAATCCAGGTCCAAGAAGGAGAAGAGGGTTTCTATTTTGCTCCAATCATTGCTGATGCGGAAGCTGGTTTCGGCGGTGCATTGAATGCGTATGAGTTGGCTCGTAATCTCATTGAAGCTGGAGCCTCGGCTGTGCACTATGAAGATCAATTATCGGCAGAAAAGAAGTGCGGACATCTTGGCGGAAAGGTTTTAATATCCACAAGTCAAGCAATTAGAAACTTAAATGCGGCAAGACTTGCTGCTGATGTCGCTGAAACAGATACTTTAATTATAGCGAGAACCGATGCACAAGCTGCAAAACTTCTTTTGACTGATGTCGATGAAATAGATCGGAAATTCATGACAGGTGAAAGGACCTCAGAGGGTTTTTATCAAATTTCAGGAGGACTGGAAATGGGTTGTGAGCGGGGGCAGGCATTTGCTGAATATGCAGATTTAGTTTGGTGTGAAACATCAAAACCTTGCTTAAAAGATGCACAGCGATTTGCTGATGCAGTTCGCGGAGCTCATCCAGAACAACTACTAGCATACAATTGTTCCCCAAGCTTTAATTGGAAACAGCATATCCCTTCAGAGGATGAGTTAGCACAGTTTCAAGACGAATTAGGAAAAATGGGATTTAAGTTCCAATTCATAACTCTTGCTGGTTTTCATACAACGAACTTTGCTGTTTTTGATTTTGCTAGAGAATATAAAAAGAATGGTATGTTGGCATTCAGTCAGCTGCAGCAGAAAGAGTTAGATTATCAGCAACATGGATTCACTACAGTGAAACATCAAGCAGAGGTTGGAGTCGGTTACTTTGATGCAATCAGTCAAACAGTGGGGGCTGATAGTGTGGCTGCATTGGCAGATTCTACAGAAACGGAACAATTTGGTTAACTATCAGGAATAAATTTAATTAGGAGCTACTTTTTAGTGTTCAACTCCGTTCAATTTTTAAACACTTTTGTTTCTATTAGTTGACCATTGATATCAAAGTATTCCCAAAGACCAATGAGCTGTCCTTGTTTGTGCTTGCCTCGACGTTGAAGCTGTCCATTGTTATGAAACCATTCAAAAAGCCCTTCAGATTCCCCATTTAACATATTTCCTGAATACAGCAGCACACCATTTTCATGAAATCCCTGCCATAGACCATTCTCTTTGCCTTTTTTAAATTGGCCTTTGTAGGCTAATCGACCCTGCTCATCGAAGTATTCCCATAGACCATGTTGTGCATCATTCTTAAACTCTCCTCTTATCTCGACTTGGCCGTTTTCAAAAAACCATTCTGCACTTGTTTGTTTACCTTTTATGAAATTTGCTCTATTGGTAAGTTTTCCTGTTTCTTGATCAAATTGTTCCCACACCCCTTCCTCTTTTCCTTCTTTCCAGTGCTCTTTGCGAAGCAGATATCCGTTTTTCCAATGAAATGCTTCAACTAGACCGTGTTTTAAGCCATCCCTATAATGTCCTCTCCATTTGATTTGCTTAGAATATTCGTCTTCATAATAATATTCATAAACGCCGTTCTTAATTGTATCTTTTTCATTCATGGATTATTTATACCAAAATACCCTCAAGTCCATCAAATCTATAATTGAGCTTAGATAGTCAAATGAAATGAAAAAAAAATGATTTTTTTTGCTATCTTGCTTTTCACTTGGCATGATAAGGAATACCACTAATAGTGGGTTAAGTTTTTTTATTTATATTATATTTTTTTAAAGGGGAAATAGTGAGTAATCAGAAACCTAATAAAGCTGTAGCAACTGCAGTTGCAACAGCGCTATCAATACCAGTAATTACTGTTCCAAATCTCATGGCTCAAGATTCAAATAATGTTGCACTTGAAGAAATCATAGTTACTGCCACTAAGCGTGAACTTAATATACAAGATGTAGGCCAATCCATCATGGCCATAACAAATGAAGATATTGAAAAAATGGGCATCAAAAGTATGGCTGACTACATTAAAGCCCTACCCAGTGTCGTGTTGACGGCTGAAGTGCCAGGGCGAAATGACTTGGTCATGCGGGGAATCTCACAGGATGCGTATACATGGTATGTTGATAGTAGCGTGGCTTTGTACCTTGATGAACAAGCAATGACCACCAGTTCACAGCAAGTGAGCGTACGGGTCATCGACATGGCACGTGTTGAATCATTACCGGGGCCACAAGGTACCTTGTTTGGCTCTACTTCTCAAACTGGTACAATTCGAATGATCACCAACAAACCTGATCAATCTGGCTACTATGGTTCGGTTGAGACTTCTTATGGCACTATTAAAGGTGGTGACAGCAGCATTGATGTCAATGGATACTTCAACATACCCATAAGTGATGCCTTGAGCATGCGTTTTGTGGGTTACACCTCAAGCGATGGTGGTTATGTTGATAATGTTTATGGAACCAGTTTTAGTGGAAGTTACGACAATGCGGATCTAGTGGAAGATGATTTTAATACCTACGATGTAACCGGTGGACGTATTTCTGCATTGTGGAATATGTCTGAAAAATGGTCAGCGCTCTTAAGTTATGTGGCTGAAGATAGCGAACTCGATGGTGCCTGGGAAACTGATCCTGCTCTCGGGGAACACAAAATTACCCGCTTTGTGGAAGAAATGCGAGATGACGATTGGTATTCTTCTGCCATTACTTTGAAAGGTGATTTGGGTTTTGCTGATCTCGCTGCTACCTTTACTCACTTTGAACGTGACATTGTTTACACGTGGGACAACCATGCTTACACACAGTGGAAAGATGCCTATTATGGTTACGGACTTTATGACACTGACTACACCCGTGCCAATACTTTCAATGATCAATATCAAGAACGCGATGCAGCTGAAATTCGCTTGGTTTCTAAAGGTGACAGCAAACTCCAGTGGATGGCGGGATATTATTGGGAAGACACTTATGACACATGGTATTACGGTACAGAACACCCTGACTACATGTCCACCGATGCCGCTTACTATGCTAATTATTGGGCTTGTTACTATGCTTACTACTATGCCGATTTTGTAGATTGCCCAATCAACACGACCATTAGCTACTCCGACACCTACAAAGATACAGTGGAATCAACTGCGGTGTTCGGCGAATTCAGCTATGATGTGACCGACAAACTGACACTGGGTGCTGGTATGCGTTGGTCTGAATTTAAACGTGATACCTACAACAGGGATGTGTTTCCTGAAGGGCTACCCCCATTTGCTGGTGGCGGAATATCTTCGAATGGAGAAATACGCAGCATAGGTAAAGATGACGATACTCTGTATAAAGTTAGTGCCACTTACAACATTGATGATGATAAAATGGTATATGCCTTATTCAGTCAAGGCTTCAGAATAGGAGGCGACAATGCGCCACGCGCGGTTGCCACCGGTCAAGTGCCAGCACAATATGATGCCGACTTTTTGGACAACTATGAAATAGGTATCAAGAGCACTTGGAAGGACAATACCCTACAAGTGAATGCTCAATACTATTTGATGAAATGGAAGGATAT
Organism: uncultured Woeseia sp.; assembly: GCA_964416745.1. Taxonomy (GTDB): domain Bacteria; phylum Pseudomonadota; class Gammaproteobacteria; order Steroidobacterales; family UBA11654; genus CACPJA01. The sequence goes on along the minus strand of CAYQEV010000020.1, from coordinate 5,661 downwards.
GCAGATCGCACATTGGGGTGGAGTCGGTCCTTGGTGGGTAGGCGGAACTGTGAATGCTGGAACAGGTGAGTCTAAGGGGTTTGAGTATGATATCAAATACCAGATGACGGCAAACATTAGTATCAATGCTAGCGGACTCTTTGGTGAGGGTCGATTTACCTCGGAATACACCACACCAAGTGGTTCGGTTTATCGCGATGGTATGATCATGCCTAATTCTCCTGATAGGAAAGGCTATTTCGGAATTTCCTATGACAAACCTAATTCCATCGCTGGAGCTAATCTCTGGGCCTATTATGGCATCAGTTATCAATCTGAATCTTGGAACAGGACTTGGAATATTATTCAAAACGATACCAATGGGATTTCACCATCGTTTGATAATAGTAATTTCTCTATCGGGTTAGATAATCTAGGAAATGGTTGGAATGTGTCACTGTATATAGATAATGTTTTTGATCAATCAACCTATAGTTATGTCAATACCAGTGGAAACACTTATTCGGGTATTTTCGGCAGTGATCTAAATAACAATGTAAGAACTCTTGCTCAACCTAGAACCACTTGGTTGACTGTAAGAAAAAACTTCAGTAGATAGCTTCAACATCGCTACTGGATAAGCGTATGATTAAGCTTATTGCTAGTTCTGTGGTGCGAGGAGCACAGCAAGGCCAGAGTCATGGTGGAGTCTATATCATTGATTTTAAAACTCAGGAGGTCAATCAAACTATTGATTGGAATACCTCGGGTATTGATTGGCAAGGACGAGGTTGGGACCGAGGATTAAGAGGAATAGCTTTTGATGGAGAACAAGTTTTTATTGCTGCCAGTGATGAGTTATTTGCCTACACACCAGACTTTCAATTAATAGAGTCATGGCGCAACCCTTATCTTAAGCATTGTCATGAAATTACTGTATTTGAGCGGAGCCTATTTCTTACCTCTACTGGTTTTGACTGTGTACTGGGTTTTGATTTGGATCAACACTGTTTCAACTGGGGGATCAACATTCAACGTAGGGGGGTTAAATTCAAACCTGTGGGCTTTGATCCACTGGCTGATAATGGTCCTTTGATGTTAAACAAAATGCACATCAATAATGTTTTTTGCAATCGCCATGGCCTATATATCTCTGGGCTGCGAACCGGAGGCATGCTTCACTTCAACGGCAGTCTTATCAACATGGCTGTAGAATTACCACAGGGCACACACAACGCCCAACCTTTTCGAGACGGTGTTTTATTCAATGATTCTGAAGATAATGTACTTCGTTATACTGGAAGAGGTGAAGGCGAAGAAGATCGCGCAATGGCTATGCCAAAATATAATCCTGATAAACTGACACATAAAACAGATGATCAGAAATTAGCCAGACCTAGTTTTGCTAGAGGACTATGTCCTATTTCTAGCTCCCTGGTTGCAGGAGGAACATCGCCCTCAACAGTGTCATTGTATGATTTAGCTCAAAATAAAATGCTGGTTTCTGTTCAATTAAGCAATGATGTTCGTAATGCCATTCATGGCTTGGAAGTCTGGCCTTTTTGATTGAACTTATAATTATCTAAACTTACAAACCAGCATTCTTTGAAACTGCAGGCAATTCATCAATAATATCGCCAAGTTGTTCTTGCCATAATCCTAAAAATTGCTCATAGCGACGCCAAGTCCCAAGGGCTCCTTTATAAATAGGCTGCCTAACCTGTTCAGAACTTGCTGTTTTAATGGCCCGTTCAGTTTGATGAAAATCAATACAACTTTGCTCAAAAGGTAATTCACAAAAGTCTAAAATACGTCTGACTTGAGTTTCTAAATCGTCCACTGTCTGTTCATAATGCACATCCAAAATTTTACCTGGTAGTACTTGATGCCAGTGCTTAATTATTGAATCGTATTGTTGATAGTAGTGTGCAAGATCGAGCATATCATAGGTGAAATTCTGCCCTCTGCTGAACAATTGTTTATAACTACCCAAACAACTGTCAAAGGGGTGGCGTCTAGCATTAATCACTTTGGCATTGGGCATTATAAGGCTCAACAAACCCACCAGCGGAAAGTTGTTGGGTAACTTATCGGTAAAAAAAGGTTTGTCTGTAATCCGGTAACGTTGGGTTTCTTGGATGTATTGCTGACCGTAAGCACGCCAATCTTTTTTGCGAAGGTCCTTGGCTGCTTCTGGGTATTTAATCCCGTCGGTGCGATACTGGCCTATAGACTCAGCCAGTTTGCCTAACACAGGTAGTTCCGAAGTGCCCTCTACCTGACTGTGACTGGCAAGAATTTGTTCAATTAGAGTAGAGCCAGAGCGAGGTAAGCCAACAATTAAAATTGGATCAGCGACATCGAAACCAACATCAGAACGTTCTTCTAAAAACTCTTTATTGAAAACCTCTTTGATGAGATTATGACGCATTTCCATTTCCACTGGATAGTGATCTACAATCGCCCGTTGTTCTTGATTGCCTGTGTGGTAGTAGTGCCAAGCCTGCTCATAATCTTTCTTGTCTTCAAAGGCTTTACCAAGCGCAAAGCGAAAATGAATCTCCTCACTTTTTGATAAACTGTCTTGTTCTAACTGCTGCAACATGGCGCTCACTTCTTCATCTTCAAACTGGAAAATTTTGAGGTTCGCCATACTCCAATAGACTTCGCCAAAATCAGGTTTAATTTTGATCGCTGCACGATAAGACTTTAGAGCCTCAGTCTGATCCCCCAGAGTTTTGAGAACATGAGCCTGCCCCATCAGTACATTCGGTACATTAGGTTTTAATGCAATAGATTTAGCATAGGCCTCAGCGCTCTTATCAGGATACATAGCGACGGCATAAGCACTTCCTAAACCGCCCCAAGCTGCAGCGTTTTCTGGATCCAGTTTCACAACTTTCTGATAAGCAGCAATGGCTTCCATTTTTTTGTCACGAACACTCAATAATGATCCTAAGTCGAACCATGCAGGGATAAAATCCGGTGCCTGTTGGACGGCGCTTCTCAATAGGGCTTCTGCGTCTTGAAGATTCTTATCGTCCTTTCGATAGGCAAGAGCCAAGTAACGCATGGCATTGACATCATCAGGTTTGCTTTTGAGTATAGCTCGCAATGCATTAATAGCTTCCTCAGTTCGTTCTTTATTCAATAGATCTGCGGCCTTGATAACGTCTTCTCGATTGGGGTCACTATTGATATATGTTTGAAATTCTTCATCGGCCTCTTTTCCTCGTCCCACCGCAGCCAAGGCCTGTCCAAGTTTTTTATGTGCCAGCGGTAACGCCGGTTGAAGTTGAATGGCTTTTTCCAACTCAGGGATGGCTTCTTCAAAACGAGATTGCATCGCAAAAACACTGCCTAGATCTTCATACAGCTGAGGATAATTAGGAGATAAAGATATGGCAAATCTGAGTTTTTCTTCTGCTTCGGTTAATCGATTTTGTTTCATCAATGCGTGGCTCAATAAGCGAAGGTGTTCGGTACATCCTGGGTTTTTGTTAAGATAATCTCGACAAAGCTCTTCCGTTCGTAGCGGTCGATTGGAACGCATAAAACCAATTGCTTGAGCAATACTTATATCCTTAGGATTGGTCTCTTCATTCATACTGATGACTTGGGTCTTATGTATTTTCGTTTAGTTCGGGCGGAACATAATCAAAAATAAATGAAATACGATCTTCTTTACTCATGTTCATGACACTATGAGATTTCTGATTATTTATTTCATAGGCATTACCAACCTCAAATCGATATGGTTTACCCTCAATCATGAATCTAACGGCCTCATTGGTGGTTATTGGTAGATGAATGCGATGTCCCATGTGAAAGGATTGAAGGGCATCTACATGAGGATTGATTCTACCGCCGGCCTTTAATTTAGCTGCCATTGCTCTTAATACAATACCTCCCGGCTTATAATATGTCTCAATAATGTGATTAATTAGTGGCATCGCATCATTGGCTAGTCGGTCCCAGCCAACCTCACGATGCACATCACCATCAGGCCATGATTCATCACAAAACAGCATTACAATTGACTCAGTGTCTTGGTGGACCTCATAGCTTTGTTGACGAATTAATTGTTCTGTCCAAGCACTTGCATCTTGTGCAAGAATACATTGACTCAATGCTTTTACATCAACTTCTCCTAAATAACGCTGTGGCTCACTAATGTTCATTTATTTCTCATTAAGATTATTTATCTTTAATCTAATCCTATAGCTTTCAAGTCTTAAGTCATAAGAAATTCTCAAAAATAGATTAAAAAAAGAGCCCTTAATTAGGGCTCTTTTAATCTATTTATATGGTTAATTAGTCTGCAACAGCAACTAGAATTGCTAAAACTAATACACCAACTGCTCCTGCATCTCCCAAAGCAGATACAGTAGCTACAAAGCTGTTAGAGATAGCTCCCACAAAAGGAACATCACCGAAAACAACTCCAGCAACAACACCTAAAGCGATTAAACTAATAGCAATACCAGTAAAATCTGAGATGTATCTTTTAATCATGTACATATCTTTTCCCCTAAAAAAAATAACTTATTTATCAGTACGCTTATCACTAAGCTCTTTAATCTAATCAAACATTTAGCCAAGTGTCAAAAACTTGAGCGATTAATTTTTAATTGGAATAGAGTTTTTCCATTGTTCAATGATGTCACTACTATCTGTTTGCCAAGGGTGAAAATCTTTCTTAAAGAATTGTAACCATGGAATAAATGCTCTTCTTAAGATGCCTGGTTTGATAAATAAAAAGTTAATTGCGTCTATCCAAGTTTTAATTTTCATGAGCTGTCCATCCTGTTTTAACATAATGAATATCCCTCTGAATGTATCTTTAAGGATGAAATATGTCGCAAGAAGTAAGGCCCTTCTTCGCATTTTGAGATGACCCCCAACAGCCTCATAAACATCAAAGGCGACTGCTTTGTGTTCAGTTTCTTCCAATGCATGCCAATACCAAAGTTTAGCCACTTCTTTTCCGGAATCTACGAAGTGATTTTTGTCTCTCAATAGGTCATCTGCAAAAATTGCAGTTAGATGCTCAGCTGCAACAGTTGATGCAAGCCTTTGGTAGGGATTTAATTGGCTATATCTATGTTTGTGTCTTTTGACTTGTGACTTTGTTAAATTCTCTAGATCATAACCTCTAAGCTCGCAGAGAAGTTCATTGTATTTTTGATGATATTTTCGATGTGCAGCTTCTTGACCATAGAAGGAATATATCTCTTGAAGTAACTTTTGATCTTCTATTTCTTTCTCAAAATTTTTAACGGATTCGATAAAAGCTTTTTCACCAAGTGGGAACAGTAAAGAAAAGGAGTTTTCAAAGGCTGTATTAAAGGGGCTCCCATTGAACCAATCATGATCAAGATCTTTTTCTAAATTAAAATTGGGTTTTCTAATATTTATACTGTGATCTTTAGGACTTTTACTCTGATTCTTCATGCTATAAATATAGCATAATGATATTCTATAAAATATTATGAAAGGGTTTTTACCAATAGATAAGCCTTTGAAAGGTTACTCTTTAGTCAATGAGAATTCATTAACTAATCTTCAAGAATTAGCTAATAATCTTCCAAAATTACTCCTTACTGATAGGCTTGAAAAAAATATCGGAATGATGTCAGATGATGACCTTTGTGTTGATTCTTTAATACAAGACGGTTCTTT
>CAYQEV010000019.1:22349-25574 GCA_964416745.1 uncultured Woeseia sp. | reverse complement strand
TGGTCATATACGGTGCTTGGAAACTCACCTCTCAAAAAGAATCAGCTGTAAATGTCTATCTGGAGACTGACTTTACAGTGGCGCCTGATGGCATTGTAGGTTTCCCATCTTGGAATGCATCAACCGCTAAGGAACTTATAGAAGGTCCAGATTTTGCAGAAATAAAAATAAATGGAGGAGGGCTTCTTGTCCTGCCGCCACAGGCTTCAAAAGAAACACCAGTCCCTGCAGTAGTTATACTTCATGGTTCAGGAGGAGATTGGACAGGACGTAGTATCTATCTTGCTAACCGTTTAGCAAAACATGGGATCGCTGGTTTTGCTGTTGATACATTTGTTGCACGCAATCTTCGATCAACGGATGACTATTTTGAACGGCTTCAAAAAGCTAGTATTTACACTCAAATTATTGATGGATTCAATGCTTTAAAAGCCTTACAGCAGCATCCATACATTGATGGAGAAAATATTGCTGTTACTGGCTTTAGTCTTGGTGGAGGTTCAACTTTGTATTCTATGTTTGAAGCAGTTGCTACTGGCATCGTCGGTAAAGATGGTCCTCGTTTTTCAGCCTATGCATCTTTTTATGCCGGTTGTTCTCTTGATTTTGAAGAATTTGAAGTTGAAGGAAGCCCGGTGCTGATTATGATGGGTGAGGCAGATGAATCAATGTCAATTGAGCGTTGTGAATGGTTTAAAAATAAGCTTGAACAGTTTGAAGTTGATGTTGAAATGGCAGTTTATGAGGGAGCTGGTCATGGATGGGAGCAACCTTATCCTCAAGCATTTGTTCCTGGGGCAGCCATCACCAAAGATTGTTTGATGTTATGGACAAGAAATAACGAAGTTGTGGAACAAAATTCTGGCTACTCAGTCGATAAACCATGGGGCGCATTTCGGGCATTTTCCAACTGCAGCACACGCGAGGGTTATACCATGGGTCTAAATGAAGCAGCTAAAGAGCAGTCTTGGTTAGATTTTTATGCTTTCCTGAAAAAAACGCATCTCAAATAAAAAAAACCTATAGACTGTGAACCTCTAAAAAGGGGTAGGTAATGTCTTTCAAAAAGCTTGGACTTTCAGATGAGTTATTGAATGCAATTCAAGAAAAGGGTTACTCTCAAACAACACCAGTTCAAGAAAAAACCATACCCTACATACTGCAAGGTCTAGATATTCTTGCTGGAGCACAAACTGGAACCGGTAAGACAGCGGCGTTCGCATTGCCTATATTAAATAGACTGCAACAATCTGAGTCAAAAAGAAGAAGGATTCGTGCGTTGGTATTAACACCCACAAGAGAGTTAGCATCTCAAGTTGGTGGTAGTTTTCGTGACTATGGTAGTAACCTAAGATTCAAAACAGCAGTGATCTATGGTGGAGTAAGCATCAAAACACAGAAGGATAAGCTAAGGAATGGTGTTGATATAGTTGTTGCTACGCCTGGTAGGTTACTGGATCACTTAAATCAAAGAACATTGGATTTATCAGAAACAGAAGTGTTTGTTTTAGACGAAGGTGACAGGATGCTTGATATGGGTTTTATAGTGGATATAAAAAAGATCATTAAACACCTTCCTGATAAAAGACAGAATCTACTATTTTCTGCCACTTTCCCCAAAGAAATTAAATCATTGGCTGCAAGACTGCTTGACTCGCCCAAACAGATTCAAATGTCTCCACAAAACTCCATTACTGAAAAGGTTAAACAAAAAATCTATCCTGTTGATCGAGCAAGAAAAAGAGAATTACTCATCCACAGCATTAAAGAAGAAAAATGGTTTCAAGTGCTTGTTTTTATAAAAACAAAAAGAGCTGCAGATAAGTTAACTAAGCAGTTGAATAAACATAGAATCAAAGCTGATGCTATCCATGGTGATAAAACACAAGCAGCTAGAACAAGAGCCTTAAAAAGTTTTAAAGACGGAAATATACAAGTACTTGTTGCGACTGATGTTGCTGCTAGAGGAATAGATATTAACTTACTGCCGTTTGTCATTAACTACAACTTGCCAATGGTTCCTGAGGATTACATTCATCGAATTGGGAGAACTGCAAGAGCAGGAAAAGAAGGTACAGCTATCTCTCTAGTCAGTGCTGATGAATTTCACCTATTAAGTGAAATTGAACGGCTGCTAAAATTTAGAATCCCAAGGGAAGATATTGAAGGCTTTGAGACAACCCAGCATCTTAATACAACAAATTTAGACTCAAAAAATAATCAAAGAAAAAAATCTTATCGTGATAACAAACAGCTAAGAAAAAAACTGTCTAAAAATAAGAAATCTCCTTGGAGAAGAAAAAGCAAATCTCTTAAAGAAGAAAAAAACAAAAACAAAAGAAAGAAATTAACTGGCAAAAAGAAGAAACAATTTAAAAAATCAGAGTTTAAAAAAAAGAAAAAAGGACATAAAGTAAGGAACAAATGAGAAATTTAATACTAATAACACCAGTGTCCTGCTTATATGGCCTATTCTATCCGACAGTAAATGCAGAGATAGTTCGAGAGTTTCTAGATTAATAAATAAATGAATGAAGTCGCGATTATACCTATAGCTAATTTACTACTTGGCTTTTTGCCAGTGATGTTATTGATTGTAGTGATGAAGCTTTGGGGACTAAATGCTTTGCAACCGATCTATGCAAACTTCAGAATGCTCATACAACTTTTATTAATAGGTTATGTGCTGACCTATATCTTTGAAACTGACCAACCTGTTGTTATTTTGCTTGTGATCTTATTCATGATTCTGATGTCATCTTGGATTGCTCTACGACCTCTGCAGGAACGAGGCATCAAAGCATTTATGGTCGTCATCGCCTCATTAGGATTAAGTGGCTTAGCTGTTTTGTTTCTTATCAGCCAATTCATAGTGGAATTGCCTAGATGGTTTGAACCAAATTTTATTATACCGATAGCAGGAATGATTTTTGCTAACAGCATGAACACAGTGAGTTTAGCTGGTGAACGGTTTTCCACAGAACAAGAAAGAGGGAAAAATTACCGAGAAGCCAGAAGAATCGCATTAGAAACAGCCATGATTCCTCAAATCAATGCGTTGTTAGCTGTCGGTTTAGTGTCACTACCTGGGATGATGACAGGTCAAATTCTATCTGGAATTGAGCCACTGACCGCAGCCAGATATCAGATCATGGTAATGTGTATGATATTTAGTACAGCTGGTTTATCAGCGGTAACATATATGAGTCTTAAAAAATCTTAAAT
>CAYQEV010000019.1:0-22249 GCA_964416745.1 uncultured Woeseia sp. | reverse complement strand
CAAATATTGGTGGATATATTTCAATTGGTACAAATGATTTAGAAGCAGCTAGAGAATTTTATGACAAGCTTTTTGAGCCGATGGGTATAAAGAGTTTTAGAGGTAACGATAGAAGTTATTTTTATAGATTTAAAGAAACAGACACTTACTTTGCTATTTTTGTTCCCTTTGATGGTAAGCAAGCAACTGTCGGCAATGGATCCATGACAGGTATTACCTTTGATTCAACAGATGAAGTCGATCAAATATATAAAATAGCCATTGAATCCGGGGCAACTGATGAAGGCAAGCCAGAACAAAAAATGGCCACATTTTATGGTGGGTATATCAGAGATTTAGATGGAAATAAGTTGGTTTTCTGTAAAATGGGATAACTATCTATTCAAACCTGGATTCTTATGAAAACAATACTTAAATACTCAAAATACGCAGTAATCACATTTATCACCATTACTGGTTTTTATCTCATTAATCTTTTCCTTATGAAGCCAATATCCATTGATCACTATTTGGGCAAAGAGATTGTAATGGAAATGCTCGATACACCTGAAATGCTTACCTACCTAGGCATATTAGATCCGTTTAACTTTATCACTAAACATCAATCTAAACTTTCAAATAACGGACTTGAGGATTTGAAAGAAGATCTTGAAGAAATGAAACAGGCTAAAAAGATCTTGGAAAGATATGACGATTCAAAACTTAGTCAACAGCAAAGCGTTACAAAAAAAATAGCTCTGTATGATCTTGAAAATAATATTAAACAACAAGAACAATTCCCTTTTCATAATTATCCATTGAACCAGATTGGCGGTATACATTTGAATATGATTCAGTTCATGACTGACATTCACCCCATCAGAAGCAGCAGCGAAGCAGCAGCTTATATCGACCGACTAAATATGCTTGATGAAGTGTTTGAATCCCAAATGGAAATTTTAAATGCACAGAAAGAAGCAAGCATTTTTCCACCAGGGTTTGTTTTTGACCATGTGATCAGGCAATTGAATGAATTTATAGAGAGTGCTGAAGGCAGCAATCCAATCAGGGATGTTTTTCAAAGAAAAATAAGCGAAATTGATATAGATGAGGAAACACAAGTTGAACTGATGAATGATTTAGATTCAGCAATGCAGGATAGTGTAAAACCTGGTTTTAAACTTTTGTTAGGCTTTATGATGGAAACATTGCCCATGGCGAACCCCAATGATGGGGTATGGTCTTTGCCAAATGGTGATGAATATTACGCACTTAGACTCAAAGCCCAAACCACAACTGATTACACAGCTGAGGAGATTCATAATATTGGATTGAGTGAAGTAGATAGAATCTCTAAGAGAATGCAGGCCATTCTTTCTGAGCTTGCATATGGAGATAATCTTAACGTTGGTGAGATGATGAATAAGCTCAATGAAGATCCAGAATTTCTCTATGCGGATACTGCAGATAGAAAATCAATTGTGGTCAAAGACTATAATGATATTGTTGAGGAGACCTGGCTAGCTGCATCTGATTCATTTCACAAAATGCCCGAATCAAAGGTTGAAGTTAGGGCAATTCCAGAATACTCAGAGCAGAATGAAGCCGGTGGTTATTACATGTCCCCTGCACTAGATGGTAGTAGGCCAGGTGTTTTTTATGCCAATCTATATGACATCAAGCAAACACCAACTTACAGTATGCGAGCACTAGCTTTTCATGAAGCCATCCCAGGGCATCATCTTCAGAATGCGTTAAACATGGAAAATGAGGAACTGACGTTATATAGAAGATTTGGTTACTACACTTCTGCTTTTGGTGAGGGTTGGGCGCTTTATTCTGAAAGATTATCACTTGAGCTCGGTATGGCTAAATCTCTTTATGATGAATTAGGTGTTTTACAAAGTGAGTTATTTAGAGCAGTTAGATTGGTTGTGGATACGGGACTACATTATAAAAGATGGACTCGAGAAGAGGCTATGGATTATATGAAGAAAACTACCGGAATGTCTGACGCAGAAGTTGTCTCAGAGATTGAAAGGTACATAGTTTGGCCAGGGCAAGCATGCAGTTATAAAGTTGGTATGTTAAAAATTTTAGAGCTTAGAGAAAAAGCACTCGCAGAAATGGGCGATGATTTTGATATTCGAGATTTTCATTCAGCAGTTCTTGATAATGGAGAGCCACCATTATTCATTGTAGAAGAACTGGTTAATAAAATGATAAATACAACCAATTAAGTAACTATTGAAGAAAAAATGAAGTCAAAAACCTCTGCATTGGTTATGGGAGTTGGTCCTGAGGAGGGCTTAGGAGGTTCTCTTTCTAAGCGCTTTGCTAAAGAAGGTATGACGGTTTTTGTTTGCGGTCGAACACTCAAGAAAGTTGAAAACTTATGCACAATTATCAACGACACTTCTGGAAATGCAATTCCTATAGTAGCTGATGTAACAGATGTGGATGATGTCACTAATATGATGAAAGTTATTAGTAATAGTAATATACCTCTTGAATTGGCTGTCTATAATGCCGGCAATAATCGTCCTGAATCATTCCTAGATGTTACCCCAGAAGTGTTTATATCAATGTGGCAAGTGATATGTTTCGGGGCATTTTTGACATCACAAGCACTTCTTAGATTAATGATTGAGCAGCAGGAGATGACTTCTAAACAATCTTTATTCTTTACAGGAGCATCAGGTTCAATTAGAGGTAAGGCAGGTTTTTCATCGTTTGCTTCTGGTAAGGGCGGGTTAAGGATGTTAGCTCAATCTATTGCTAGAGAATTTGGACCAAAAGGCATTCATGTAGCTCATATCATTATTGATGGTGTTATTAAAGGAGACAAGGTTGTTAAAGGTTTTCCAGAATACGCTAACAGTTTGGGTGAAGATGGACTGCTTGATCTAAATGCAATCGCTGATAATTATTGGCATCTTCATCAGCAACATAAAACCGCTTGGACTCAAGAAATTGATTTGAGACCGTTCAAAGAAACCTTCTAGAATGACCTATTTCTTATTGGCCATATTCATTGGTGTGTCTCTTGTTATAAATCAAGCAGCAATCAGTCTAATACTGGGTATTTTATTTTCGGTAATAAAAAACAGGTATTCCTTATCTGCGGTCAATGTCAATGGCACTAATTTTTTGAAAGCAGGGATAGTTTTATTGGGAGGAACGATCAGTCTAAGTTCTGTTTCAGAGATCAGTGTCAATTATTTACCTCTTGTTTCATTCTATGTTTTGATGGTTTTCTTGGTTGGGTTTCTTCTTGGAAGAATATTGAAAGTATCACAGAAACATCTAATCCTGTTGGTTGCAGGAACCGCCATATGTGGAGGAACCGCTATAGCATCATTAGCACCAATCATTAAGGCTAAGACCGAAGAGTTAATATCTTCAATTAGTCTTGTTTTCTTGCTTAATTTATTGGCTATAATTTTTTTTCCACTCTTAGGTCAATACATGGGCATGTCAGAAAAAGATTTTGGAATATTTGCAGCATTAACGATACATGATACCGCCTCTGTTTTGGGTGCGGCTAGCATCTATGGGGAGGAATCCGTGGTCTATGCAAGTGTTATTAAACTAGGGAGAACATTGTGGATTATTCCTATGATTTTATCTTTCAGCCTTTATTTTAAAAATAAAGATCCTGAATATAATTTCCCTTACTTTATTATCTTTTTTCTTGCCTTTGTTTTATTGGGAACATTTGTTGATTTAAATCAGGATATTCAGATTATGATAAAAAAAATCAGTAATGCTCTATTTTTGTTAGGGTTATTTTTTATCGGTTCTCAATTTAATTTAAAAACAATTAGCGAGCTCAGTATTAAACCCATTATTTTTTCTATTACTTTATGGTTAATCATAATAATTGCCACACTCCTAATATTTTATGTCTAAAAGAATTGTTATTGTAGGTGCAGGTATCAATGGGTTGGTTGCAGCAAATTACCTTCAACGCCAAGGGTTTCAAGTTAGTTTGATAGAAGCCAAAGATAGAGTAGGTGGTGCTTGCACATCTGAGACCATTGAATTAGAGGGACAACAACATCAATACGCATCAGGAGCTTCAGTGTTAGGTTTGATGCAACGTTATATTTTTGATGAAACAGGACTGAGCTCAAGGTTAAAAACTTTTGTTCCACATTCTCCCAAGCTTGTTTTTTTTCCTAATGAGGAGGGCCCGACACAAATCCATCGGGACCCTAAAGATTTAGATTTAGAGCTTAGGAAAAAATGGGGCGAAGAAGGCAATACTCAAGCTTTCAGAGACGATGAATCTAAGGTTATTAAGTTTCTTCAAGAAGGCTACAAAGAGGCTAAAACACCTAGTTTATCTAATGCTCAGGCTACATTGGGTAGTGCCTTAACTGATTTATGGATTACTGGTGATGCTAAAAATCTTTTAGACCATTACTTTTCAAGTGAGAAGGCAAAGGTTTATATGGCTATGACAGTTGCAGAAAGCGGTCCTGTTTCTGTTTATGATAACTATTCAGCATTAACAATACCCATAATGGATTCTGGATCAATTTTTGGAGGTTATTATGGGTTTGTTTACCAAGGGATTTGGGAGGTAACAGAGCAATTGCAGAGTATTAACATGAATATAGGCGTGAGCCTTTACACCTCCTCAAGAGTTTGTGAAGTTAATAACAATCAGAAAACCATAATTTTTGAAGATTCTTCTGGGCAACATAACCTAACATACGATAAATTAATTTTTGCAACAGACCCTCTTACTGCATCAAGATTAATGAATCATCCTGATCAGATAGAGGCAGTCAATAATAAGAAATTATTAGGCAGTAGCGGCAAATTAAACTTGTTATTTAAACAACCCATTAGATGGAAAGATAATGTCGATCACCCTCATTCTGATAGTGCTTTTAGATTTATTTTTTCAGTAGATAACATTGAGGATTTTAATAGGGCCACATTGAGTGTTTGTGAAGCAGAGAATGATTATGAACCGGGATTTATGCAGATTTATTGCGAAGGCGCTGCTTGCAGGACAATGAATCAAAATATCACTTATGACAGAATTGCTATTTTCTTTAAAAATCTTTCATTAAGAAAACAAGGAGTAGATTTGAAGAATGTTTCTAATGAGATCAAAACCTTAATTTTTGAGAAAATACAAAATCCTGAAGATTGTGTGTGGGACCAGTTATCGACACCCAAGGACCTCCAAGAGAAATTTTTCTTTCCAGGAGGGAATATTGATCACATGGCGTTAAGTGATGGACAGATGTATTTTGATAGAACTTTCTCATCTGATCCTAAAAATAACTTCTATGGTTTCTTCGATTATGAAGATATTTATTATTGTGGTTCAGGCTCGTACCCTTGTGGGTCTGTTGCAGGAACAGCTGGATATATTTGTAGTCAACAAATTATTAAGCAATCAATAGAATAAATTTATATAAATAATTGATATATTTATTATTTTGGTTTTATTACACTGATCAGCCGAAAATGAAAAGTATTTATGGTTATTTGAATGAAAGAACAAATACATAATATAAATGTTGTAGCGAAGGAGAAATTGCCATCTCCAAAAGCTCTGAAGTCAACCTTGCCATTATCAAAGGTTGCTAGGAAGTCTGTATTGGGTTCCAGAAGCAACTTAATGTCTATTCTTGATGGTAAAGATAAACGGCTCGTTGTCGTTGTTGGTCCATGCTCAATACATGATACCGAATTAGCACTAGATTATGCTCATCGTTTAAAATCCTTAGCAACTGAGGTTGAGGATCAGTTTCTTGTGTTGATGAGGGTTTATTTTGAAAAACCAAGAACTACAGTTGGATGGAAAGGGTTAATTAATGATCCAAACATTGATGATTCTTTTCAAATAGATAAAGGTGTCCATATAGCAAGATCATTACTGATTCAACTTAATGAAATAGGCTTAGGGGTTGCTACTGAAGCTCTAGACCCTATCATGCCCCAATATCTAGGTGATTTAACAAGCTGGACTGCCATAGGTGCAAGGACTGCTGAATCACAGACCCATAGAGAAATGGCTAGTGGGTTGTCTACTCCTGTTGGATTTAAGAACGGAACAGACGGTTCCTTATCGGTAGCGATTAATGCCATTAAGTCTTCAAGACAATCCCACCACTTTCTTGGTCTTAATGAAGGGGGAAGGGTCACTGTTTATCAGACAAAAGGCAATAAATACACCCATGTTGTACTGAGAGGAGGGGCTCAGCCTAATTACGATATAAAAAGTATTCGTTCATGTGAAAATCAACTAGAAAAAGAAAAATTACCCCAACGTATTATGATCGATTGCAGTCATGGTAATACTAATAAGGATTATACGTTGCAGCCAAAAGTTGCTCAGTACTGTATAGACCAAGTGATGAAAGGTAATGAATCTATTATTGGCTTAATGTTAGAAAGCAATATTCACGAAGGTAATCAAAAGATAACCAACGATCTGAAATATGGAGTATCACTCACAGATGCTTGCATCAATTGGGAGACTACAGAAACATTATTGCTAAAACTAGCAAAGAAACTCAGAACAAAATGATGTGATAGAATGAATGATATGAAAAAAGAATTTAATAGTTTTGAAGAGTTTTATCCATATTACATAGATGAACATAAAAACAAGTACAATAAGTTGCTGCATTTTATAGGCACAAGCACATTTCTTGCTTTTATTGTTGCTCTGATCATTACCGGTGAACCAAAACATATCTTCTATGGTTTTTTATCAGGCTACGCTTGGGCATGGACAGGCCATTTTTTTATAGAAAAAAATAAACCAGCTACATTTTATTTTCCTGTGTATAGTTTTTTTGGTGACTGGAAGATGTTCACAGAAATTCTTCAGGGTAAGCACAAGATTTTTTAAAGCGAACCCAATTACCCATGAGTATCGATTTATTTGATATAAGGTCTCTTCTAAGTGATGAGGAGCAATTGGTTAGTGACAATGTGTCTCGATTTGTTGATGAGAATGTTAAGCCAGTTATCCAAGACTGTTTTGAAAAACATAAATTTCCACATGATTTGATCCAACCGATTGCTGAACTCGGATTATTAGGTAGTTCTATAGAGGGATATGAATGTGCTGGAATGAATGCCATTAGCTATGGTGTGATTTGCAAAGAACTTGAGAAAGGAGACAGCGGAATAAGAAGTTTTGTTTCTGTCCAGAGTAGTTTAGTAATGTACCCAATACACGCTTTTGGTAGCGAACAACAAAAGGAACAATGGTTACCAAAATTGGCAAAAGCGGAAGCTATTGGTTGTTTTGGTTTAACTGAGTCTCAGGGAGGTTCAGACCCATCCAACATGAAAACACACGCCAAAAAAGACGGTGATGATTGGATTATTAATGGCTCAAAAATGTGGATAACCAATGGTTCAATTGCTGATTTAGCATTAATTTGGGCTATCACTGATGACGGGATTAAGGGGTTTTTAGTTGAAACAAATAGCCCAGGTTTTACGGCAAATGAGATTGAAAATAAATTCTCACTTAGAGCATCAGTTACTGCAGAATTGTTTTTAGATAATGTTAGAGTTCCAAATGATAATGTCTTACCTGGGGTTAAGGGATTAAAAGGCCCTTTAAGCTGCTTAACACAAGCGAGGTATGGGATCTCATGGGGTGTTATAGGGGCAGCTGAAGCCTGTCTCGAACAGTTAATTGAATACACTCAGACCAGAGTATTATTTGATAGAACCTTAGATGAGAATCAAGCTATTCAAATTAGATTAGCTGACATGCAAAGACGGATAGTCACATCAAGTTTATTGTCATATCGACTGGGTCAACTCAAAGATGAGGGTAAAATGGACCCGACTCAGGTTTCATTAGCAAAATGGAATAATGTTCGCATGGCTCTTGATGTGGCAAGAGATGCCAGGGATATGCTAGGAGGTTCAGGGATAAGCGCTGAGTATGTACCAATAAGGCATATGCTTAATTTAGAAAGCGTGATTACATATGAAGGTACAGAGACGATTCATCAGCTTACAGTCGGTCGAGGATTAACTGGTAAAAGCGCCTTTTAATCAGACGCTTCCTGCTTCATTTCAAAAAATAGATCAACTATATCGTCAGCAATGATAGTTGCATCAATCTCATTCGTATTACAAAAAACAGCAGTTGAGAAAGACAGTTCTGGAAATCTTGTATAGTGAGCTAAGTAGCCGACCCATGAGCCTGAATGCGACCATCTTTTATAACCATTATAATAAGCAAGATTTTGTGCAAACGCATAAGTTTTCTGATTTTCTTGTTCTCGACTCATCTTTTGGTTTCGTTTCCTTACCTTAGTTTCAGTATAAGTCTCTTCCATTGTGTTGATCAGGGACTCATCGGCCGCACCTAACTTATTGTCATAAAAGTTTTGATCCCATTTTATGAAATCATTAAGTGAGGTGTAGACACCCCCGTCTCCAACCCAACTTAAATTGGTCATGTTGATTTTATACTGACCAGGCTTACCTTTTATCGGTGAGTAGGCATCGGCTCTGTTTTTTATAATTAAATTCACATCATCATTAAAAAAGCTATCGTTCATCGCCAAGGGTTTAAAGATATCCCGTTCTGCTAATTCTCTAAGACTTAATCCGCTCACGTTTTGAGCAACTAATGTCAAAAGAGCGTAGCCGGTATTGCTGTACCAAAATTTTCTTTCAGGTTTTCTAATAAGAGGCAGAGTTTTAATTAATGCATAAAATTCTTCATTAGTAAGGTAATCTTCATTTCCCCAGCGAAACTCTTCGTCAACAGCATTTCTAAAGCGACCAGGATAGTCCATGTATTCATAATCACCCAAACCACTGAAGTGATGAATCATTTGATTAATTGTAACTTTTTCTCCGTAATCAATTAAATCTGGAATGTGTTTTTGCATTTCATCATCAAACGCCAATAAACCTTGCTCTTCTAGGATAGCAATGGCCATAGCAGTAAATTGCTTACTGATTGACCCAATTCTAAAAATAGAGTTTTCATCAATGCTTATGTTGTGTTCAAGATTAGCTAGCCCATAACCTCGTTTATGAATATATTCACCGTTATTAATGACTCCAACTGCACAACCAGGTCTGCCTTCTCTGTTATCAAAAAGACTATCGATTGCTTTTGATAGGTTATTGTCCTCAGTACTATAAGCAGGAGGATTGGATAATAATATGCATATAAAAACAACGATTATCTTGAATTGATGTTTCATTTTCTCTGTAATATCTTTATCATTTGTTGAATTTATAAATAAGCCTAAAACATATTATGATTAATTTAAATAAAACCATTATTTCTTTTCTTATTTTCCTTATTTCTGTCTCAACTCTTGCTAATGAAGACCTTCCTGAAATTAAGTATGAAAAATTCACTTTACCTAACGGACTAAGAGTTATTGTCCATGAAGACAGAAAAATTCCAGTGGTGGCTGTTAATATTTGGTATCACGTTGGCTCAAAAGATGAACGCCCAGGTAAAACTGGCTTTGCACACTTATTTGAGCATTTAATGTTCAATGGTACTGAGAACTACAACAATGAATATTTTGGTCCATTTCAGCAAGTTGGTGCTACAGATATGAATGGAACGACCAATAATGATAGAACCAATTATTTTGAGAATGTACCAACTCCGGCTCTTGATTTAGCTCTATGGATGGAATCAGACCGTATGGGGCATTTGTTAGGAGTGGTTACTGAAGAAAAGTTAGACGAACAAAGAGGCGTGGTTCAGAATGAAAAACGTCAGGGAGAAAATCAGCCTTACGGCAGAGTTTTCTTGCAAGCATCAAAATCAACATTTCCAGTCGGTCATCCATATTCATGGACAACCATCGGCTCACTTGAAGATTTAAATGCTGCAACCCTCGAGGATGTTCAAACTTGGTTTAAAACATATTATGGTCCAAATAATGCAGTGCTATCTTTAGCAGGAGATATTAACGCCGACGAAGCCAAGGAAATTGTTACTAAGTACTTTGGTGATATTCCTCCAGGTCCATCACCCATCAAGAAGAAAAAGTGGATAGCTAAGAGGTCAGGTGAGAAAAGAGAAATTATGTATGATCGTGTTCCGAACACTAGAATTTATAAAGTATGGAACACTCCTGAAATCGGATCACCTGAACACACACACTTTGAATTGATGGCAAGTCTATTGACTGGAGGTAAGAATTCATCTTTATACCAAGAGTTAGTCTATAAAAGACGACTGGCTACAAGCGTATCAGCGTTTTATTATGATCGTGAACTCGCGGGTCAATTCTGGATTGCTGTAGATTTAGCTAATGGACAATCACTTGAAGAACTTGAAGCAGCTCTTGATGACACGCTCTCTGATTTTATCAAGCGTGGCCCTAATGCAAAACGACTAAAAAATACAAAAACATCAATTCGTGCTTCATCAATAAAGGGGTTACAAAGAATAGGGGGGTTTGGGGGAAAATCTGATCTTCTTGCATATTCTGAAGTCTATACTGGTGACCCAGGCGCCTATCTAAAGTTTATTAATGACATGATGGATATCACTAACAAAGATATTAAAACCACAGCTAGTGCTTGGTTAACTGATGGGGCTTATGTATTGACTGTTGTTCCTGAGGAAAACAGAACTTTTTCCACCGAGTCTTTAGTCGATAGAACACAATTACCGTTTCCAACAGATTTTCCTGTGTTGGATTTACCAAAAATACAGCGGGCTAAACTCTCCAATGGTTTAGATGTTGTGCTGGCAGAAAGACATGATGTGCCAATGGTTAATTTATCATTCCAAATAAAATCTGGGCATGCGACCGATCCTAAAGAACAACCAGGATTAGCCAGCTTTGCGATGTCCATGTTGACAGAAGGCACCGGCAGTTATGATGCTCTAGAATTAAGTGATCGATTGGAGGAATTGGGCACTGATCTATACACAAACACCGGATTGGATGTATCAAGTGTGAATATTTCATCTTTAAAATCAAACTTCGTTGATTCATTAAAGATTATGCATGAAGTAATCACAGACCCAACTTTTGATCAGACAGAAATTGAACGGAAAAAAGTAAGATGGTTAGCGGCAATTGATCAATCTTTATCCACTCCAAATGGCATGGTTTCTAATCTTATTCCTGAAATCCTTTATGGAGATAATCATCCCTATGCAAAACCTTTCAGTGGGAACGGAACCAGAGACTCAATACAGTGGATGAGTCGTGAAGATTTGATCAACTATAAACAACGTTTTATTGCTCCTAGTAATGCAAGTTTGATTGTGGTTGGTGACACTACATTAGAAGAGGTAGTGCCAATGCTTGAGTCCCAGTTTGGAAAATTGGCAGAAAACAAGATGCTTAAGGGTCCTCAGCTCGATTATGAAGTTGAGAATCAGTCAGAAACCAGAAGAGTTTACCTTGTAGATAAGCCAGGTGCGGTCCAGTCTTTAATAGTCGCAGGCCAGTTAATGCCTGCCATAGGGTCATCTGATGAAATTGATATAGACCTTATGAATCGAGTGATAGGGGGCAGTTTCACCTCAAGATTAAATATGAATCTTAGGGAAGATAAGAGTTGGTCCTATGGAGTTAGAACAAGACTCTCTCAATACAAGGGGCCAAGACCTATGCTTGTTTATGCACCTGTTCAAACTGATAAAACAATTCCTTCAATTCAAGAAATTATTCGTGAATACGAAGAATATCTTTCTTCAAATCCAGCTAAGGATGAAGAGTTGGAAGCGATTGTTAAAGACTTATCTTTAGGCCTGATTGGTGATTATGAAACATTCGGAGCACTTATGTCTGGTTTATCAGGAATCGTTTCTCAAGGACGTGATGACAATTATATTGATAACTTACCAACAAAATATAGATCAATGACTATTGAGGACATCAATAGTGCTGCGAAAAAATATCTAGATCCCAGTGTATGGACTTGGGTAATAGTTGGTGATTTATCTAAAATAAAAGAGGGTATTGAAGAATTAAATTTAGGTAAAATAGAAGTTATAACATTGGATTGAGACAAAGTTTTTGAATATACTTCCCACCTAATATCTTGATTAACTCAGATTTTCTTGGGTCCCCATCGTCTAGAGGCCTAGGACACCGCCCTTTCACGGCGGCAACAGGGGTTCGAATCCCCTTGGGGACGCCATAGCTTCTGAAACACTTTAAAAAGGTATTTCAGAGGCATCCAATTTAGTAACCTGAGGCTTGCCCATCTTTTCTACTTTCTGAAGCTCCAAGGTAAACATCGTTCTTTTTCATAATTGCTTGATAGCCACCATATCCACCTATTTCATCCTCAATTTTATGTCCAAGAATCTCAAGACCATCTCTTGTTATTTGTGAAAAGCCTGATTCCAAACTTAAATACCCACCCTTGGTCATTGCCTCTCCTGTGGGTTGTGATGAACCACTATGTCTTATTCTGGGGGCATCGCCAGCCTCTTGCAGATTCATCCCAAAATCAACTAGATTGATGATGATTTGAGCATGCCCTTGAGGTTGCATGGCGCCACCCATAACACCAAAACTAATAAAAGGATCGCCATCATGTGTGACAAACGCAGGAATTATGGTGTGGAACGGCCTTTTTCCGCCTATCAAAGAATTATTGTGCTCTGGATCAAGACTGAACATCATTCCTCGATCATGAAGCATGAACCCAACATTGTTAGGAACCATACCAGATCCCATGCCCCAATAGTTGCTCTGAATCAGTGAAACCATATTTCCATCTTTATCAGCAACAGTTAAATAAATGGTGTCACCGTTTTCAAGATTTCCAGCTTCGAAAGAATCAGCAGCTTGTTCAAAATTAATTAACTTTGATCTTTCACGGGCATATTTTTTAGAAATCAGTTGATCTAGAGGAATTTGAGCAAATTTTGGATCAGCATAGAATTTAGCACGATCTTCATACGCTAACTTTTTTGCTTCAGTGAATAAATGTATATACTCAGTTGAATCTAAAGTCATGCTACTAATGTCAAAATTCTCAAGAATATTCAATATTTGTAGAGCAGCAATGCCTTGACCATTTGGTGGTAACTCCCAAACATCATAACCTCTGTAGTTGGTAGAGACAGGCTCTACCCATTCAGGCGCATAATTGATCAAGTCACTCATTTGCATTGCGCCGCCTTCTTGTTTTAATGACTTTATAATTTCTTCTGCAATCTCACCTTTGTAAAAAGATTCTCCATATGAATTTGCAATTGATTGATATGTTTTTGCTAAATAAGGATTTCTAAAAATTTCACCTTTTCTTGGAATGGTCCCATTTGGCATCCAAACAGATTTGAAATTGGGATAGCTCTGAAAATTCTCAGCAGAGCCTTCCAGATAATAAGCAATTAATTCCGTTACTGGGAATCCGTTAACAGCATAGTCAATTGCACTTTTAAAAAGTGTATGGAAATCTTTTTTACCAAATCTTTTGTGCATAGCAGTCCAGCCTGCTACGGCCCCAGGAACGGTCACAGGATGAGGGCCATATCTAGGTATTTGGGTTATTCCTTTGCTCTTCATAAATTCAATTGAAGAGTTTTTTGGTGACGGTCCCGAAGCATTCAAGCCATAAAGTTGTTTTGTCTTTGCATCCCAAATGATGGCAAATAAATCTCCTCCTACACCACAACCAGTAGGCTCTACAAGCCCTAATAATGCGTTAGCTGCTATGGCCGCATCAATTGCATTTCCTCCATCTTTAAGAATATCAATTGCTGCCTGAGTTGCTAATGGATGACTTGTAGCCACCATGCCATTTTGTCCAATGACTTCTGACCTGCTTGCAAAAGGCAGGCCTGTTATTCTGTCAAAGCCCTGAGCTGAAGTTGATAAAAAAAGGCTAAATATTAAGAAGTATTTCATAGACTAATCAGTTCTTCTTTTTCTAGATTTCTCGTCTTGGAGGATACACTGGAGATATAAACTACCATCATTTCTTTTTCTAACGATAATCTCAGATTTAAATTCACAGTATTGTCCAATTGTTTGCTCAAGATTCCATTCATCCAATCTCTGTCCATTAGTTACAACCCATAACAAATCTCCTTCTTTACAATCCTTTTTGACTGCTACTTTAATGTCATGGAAGTTATCTCCAGATACCCAACAATATTTATCTTGAGCAAAAGACCCAGTAGAGAACACTAGTAATGTTGATATGAGGATGAGTTTTTTCATTGTACTAATCTCCTATAATTGAACTCTATACCTATTTTACCGCAGGTATAACTTTTTCCCCAATAAGCTTTATTGAAGCTGCAGGATCTTCTCTTAATTCAAGCGCGACATCCGTCAAGCCAGCTTGCTTTAGTTCTAGTAAATGCTCTATTTTTTGGTCTACTTCACTAATATGACCCGTCAAAGTCAGATGATCTACAAGTTTTTCTAATAACATATCAGGGACACCAGGCACCGAAGAAGTTTTCAATATAGGCATTTGATATATTTCTTTTTTATGAGCTTCTATAACATCGTACTCTTGATCTGACATAAAGCTAGTAATGACCCATCTTCTAAATAAGCCGCGGTAACCAAGCCATTGTTTTGCTTCATTCATAGCCTTTTCTTTATCTTTGTAAAGTGCCCATGCCATAAAATTATTGAATCTAAAGTCACTAGCTTCTCTTTCTTTCAAGTGGTCAGTCACCTCTTCAACTTTATTTTTTATTATGCTGGCAGGCAGGTCGCTCATCATGATTCCATCTGAAAGTTTAGACGACATCTTTAGCATTTGAGGTTTGTTTGCAGCCACATAAACCTTAGGCAAGCTTTGTTTTACCCAAAAAGGATTGTAATTATTAATCTGAAATATTTCTCCATCATAGTTAAGAGCATTTCCTTTGCGGATAGATTTCAATATTTCTACACATTCCTGAACAGCCTTGACTCTTCTTAGTGGTTTTAAGTTGAGTGATTGCAAAGCTTCCCCACCACCACCAATGACAACATTAGCCCTGCCATCAGCAAGCTCATTTAATGTTAATAAGCCACTCAAAATACGAATAGGGTGAGTATCAAAAGGATTTAAAGCGATAGGCCCCAACTTTATTTGTTTAGATCGGAGAGCTAACTGTGAAAGATTTGTGAAAGGTTCTCGCGAGTCAATATAACTAGCTAACCATATGGTGTGAACCCCATATTGTTCAGCTAACAAACCCAGTTCAGTTATTTTGGAGGCACTTAACCTAGAATCGAGGATCAGACCAATACGCATATTTAAGATGGATTATTGAAATTAGTTTTAAATCTAGCAAAACAAATCTGAATAATCAAAATAGCAAGGTATCATAGCTTCTAATAGCCTTATAAATAGAAAAAGTATGAATATTATTGAAGTTAGAGACCTTCTAAAATCTTATCCTCTGCCAGGCAATAAAAAAGAAACCTTCAATGCTGTTGATGGAATAACTTTTAACATAAAAATTGGCGAGATATATGGAATCCTTGGCCCAAATGGGGCGGGCAAGACCACCACGCTTGAAATGCTTGAAGGCCTTAATGATATTGATGGTGGCTCTGCCTTAATCAATGGGTTGGATGTAAGTACTAATGTTTTTAAAGTAAAGGAAATTATTGGTGTTCAACTTCAAGCTAACGAATACTTTGACAAGCTTAATCTAACGGAACTGCTAATTCTTTTTGGTAAACTTTATTCGGAAGAAATTGATTCCGATGACTTATTAAAAAAAGTGGATCTTTTAGGTAAATCAAATGCCAAACCTGAAGAGCTTTCTGGTGGACAGAAACAACGTTTCTCAATTGCATGTGCTCTTGTTAACAATCCTAAGATTCTATTTTTAGATGAACCCACAACAGGTTTAGATCCTCAAGCAAAACGTAATTTATGGAACCTGGTAAAGGAACTCAATACAGCAGGTATGACCATAGTATTAACCACTCACAACATGGAAGAAGCAGAATACTTATGCAAACGTATTGCAATCATGGATAAAGGGAAATTAATTGCCGAAGACACCCCACAAGGGCTAATTGAGAAATATGCACCAGAACCGCAGCAATTGGCTTCACAGGGAAACATAGAAGATGTATTTCTTGCTCTTACGGGCCATACACTTAGGGATTGATATGCTTACAAGTATGCAGCTACATCTAGCAAAAGTATTTCTAAAGATTTTCTTTAGAGATCGCCAATCAATTACGTTTAATCTTTTTTTTCCTCTGGTCTTTATCGGAGCTTTTCTATTTTTAGGTGGAGAACCAGATCCGATAAAATTAGGTCTAGTGAATAATTCCACCAACACCATATCTAAAGATTTCTCAAACCTAGTTAAAGGTGATCAATTATTCGAAGTTACTGAAGGAGAAGAATCTGACCTTAAAGAACAATTATTACTAGGTGATCAAACTGCCATTATCGTTATACCTGAAAATTTTGATTATTCAGACAAAACAAGTGAATTAAGACTCTTATTAGATGCTTCACAAGTCAGGCAATTGGGAACAATCAAAGAAGCAATTAATACAAGTCTAATTTCTATAGAGCGAGAGCTAAGAAAGTCTGAGCCCATGTTTAGTCTTAAGATTGAAGATGTTAAAGCAAGATCTCAACGCTACATCGATTTCTTGCTTCCAGGACTATTGGCATTCATGCTGATGAATCTAAGTATTGCCGGTAGCGGTTTCAATATAGTTGAATACAGACGCCGAGGAATCTTGAAAAGACTTTTTGTAACCCCGATACAACCGAAAGACTTTATTGTTTCAATTGTTCTAGCTCGAACGCTGATTGTTTTAATGCAAATATCAGTTGTTCTTGGTCTTGCGATAGCTCTTTTAGATGTAAAAATAATGGGCAGTTTCTTCTCACTTTATGGCATGGTTATACTTGGTACTTTTATTTTTCTTTGTTTAGGCTTTAGTTTGGGAAGTATCGCAAAAACCCAAGAAGCTGTTAGGCCTATAGTTACTTCATTTACTTTTCCTCAATTAATATTTTCAGGTGTTTTTTTCCCAATCAGCTCTATGCCTGAAATTATACAACCGTTTGCTCATGCTCTTCCTCTTAGTGTTATTGCTACTGGTCTCCGAGATATAGCTAATGATGGAGTTTCTTTATTAATCTTCAATTCAACAACTCTAGGTATCGTTATATGGATAATTTTAAGTTTTTTTACAGTAACAAAGTTTTTTGTTTGGAAAGAGATAGCCAGTTAAAATAATTTTTTAGCCATATTTTTGATTAATAAGAAAAGGAGACATAATGGAAAGAGTTCTAGTTACAGGCGCAACAGGCTTCATAGCTTTGCATTGCATACAGCAACTTCTAGATATGGGCTATCAGGTCAGAGGCACACTTAGAAGTGAAAAAAGAAAAAGTGAGGTAAGAGATGCTATGCAAAAGCATTCCTCCAATCACGAAAACCTTGAACTAGTAATGACAGACTTATTAAATGATGAGGGCTGGGATGAGGCAGTTGAAGGCTGTGATTATGTTTTACATGTTGCTTCTCCATTTGTACTGATTGAGCCAGACAACGAAGATGATTTGATTAAGCCAGCTGTAGAGGGATCACTCAGAGTTTTAAGAACATGCTCAGGCACAAATGTTAAGAAAGTCGTCTTGACTTCATCGTTTGCAGCAATAGGTTATGGCCATGATAAAGAAATTTATGATGAGACAGATTGGTCGATACCAAGTACTGCAAACGGCACAATTGGTGCTTATGCTACAAGTAAAACAAATGCTGAGAAAGCTGCTTGGGATTATGTTTCTGACCTTTCAGAAAAAGATAAATTTGATTTTACAGTAATTAATCCAGTTGCAGTTACTGGCCCAATGTTATCGGAAGACATTGGCACATCAAATTCTATGTTTATCCAGCTTTGTGATGGTTCAATGCCTGCCTGTCCTAGAATTCACATAGGGTTCGTTGATGTGAGAGATGTGGCAAAAGCCCATATCTTTGCAATGAAATCGGAAGCAACAAATGGTGAAAGGATCATTGTTAGCCAAAAAGAGATGTTTTTTTCAGAATTGGGTCAAGTATTAAGGAATGCTGGATACAAAAAAGCCCCAACTCGTGAAATGCCAAATTTTCTTGTAAAATTTTTGGCCCTGTTTATCAAAGAACTAGGTGGGCTCAAGAGATCTCTTGGACATACAGTCTTCGCAGATAAAAGTAAGGCAAAAAAATTATTTAATTGGGAGTATGTTTCTGCAGAAGATTCAGCCATAGAGACTGCAGAACAACTTCAATCAATGGGTTTGATTTCTAAATAAATAGTTCATCTTGACGTCATGTTATTTGAAAAAATAATCTCTGTAGCCCCAATGATGGGACAAACAGATCGTCATTTCAGGTATATGATTTCTTTGTTAGCCAAAGATGTCAGACTTTATACCCCTATGATTCATGCTGATGCCATTGTTTATTCTGAAAAGAAATTTATAAAAAATGAGAATCACAATCAGAAGGATGTGGGTATCCAGATTGCTGGAAGTGATCCTGATATTATGGCTTCTGCAGCAAAAATCATTGAACAGCATAATTATAATGAAATTAATCTCAATGTGGGTTGCCCAAGTGCGAGAGTTCAGAATTGTTCTGTGGGAGCAACCCTCATGAAGCAACCACACACAGTAGCAAAAATAATTGAAAAACTTAAAAAAACAACGAATTTACCGGTTTCAATTAAAACTCGAATAGGAGTTGATAATAAGGACTCTTATCAATTTCTTTACGATTTTGTAAAGCAGACATCCTCTGCAGGTTGCGAGCACTTTATTGTGCACGCTAGAAAAGCCATATTAAAGGGTCTTAATCCTAAAGAAAATAGATCAATTCCTCCCTTGAATTATGAACGAGTAGAGCGACTTAAAAATGATTTCAATGAGTTAAGGATTGATATAAATGGTGAGGTAAATTCAATAGAGAAGATAGAGCAGCATCTTAAAGTATTTGACGGCGTGATGATTGGGAGAGAAGCTTATAAGAACCCATTTTTTATAGCAGAAGTCCAAGATTTATTTTTCAATAATTCTTCTAATCACACAAAGTTAAATAAACTTGATTTTGTTGAAGAAATGATTGATTACATAAAAAAAGAAGTGAAGCAGGGAGTTAGTGCACACCTTATTACCCGTCATATGACTCAATTATTAAAAGGGACTCCTGGGGCAAAGCAATGGAGAAACCTTATTGGTAGTGATACATCTCACAAGAAAGATATTGATACATTGCTAATGGAGGTTTCTGATTTCCTCAGTGCTAAAGCAGAGATATTAGTCTGATAAATCCTTTAATGCACTAACAACTTTGCTGTGCTCTTCAATGAGCATTTCTGGCATACGATCACCGTATTCTGAAAAATAGTCTTTGATGCTGTCCATTTCTTGAAGCCATTGATTTTGATCAATATTGAATAAATCAGTCATTGACTCATCAGTTATTTCCAATCCTTCAGTGTCAATATCATTTACATTGGGTAGGAAGCCTATCGGCGTTTCTAGTGCCTCTATCTTGTTTTGACATCTCTTTATAATCCATTCAAGCACTCTTAAGTTGTCTCCAAAGCCTGGCCAAATAAACCCTTTCTCATTTTTTCTAAACCAATTCACATGAAAAATTTTTGGCAATCTCTCCGATTGTCCTGAAAAACTAAGCCAATGAGACCAGTAATCTGCAAAGTTATACCCACAGAAAGGTTTCATCGCCATAGGATCTCTTCTGACTATCCCCACTTCACCTGTCGCGGCTGCAGTTGTTTCAGAGCCAACACTTGCACCGACTAGAACACCATGCTTCCAATCTTTTGATTCATACACCAATGGTGCTAACTCACTTCTCCTGCCACCAAAAACGATCGCACAGATTGGAACACCACTTGGTGAATCAGCAAGACTTGAATATTTAGGATTATTTTTTGCTGAAACCGTAAACCTAGAATTAGGATGAGCAAACACCCCTTCATCGGGGCTTATTTCATCACCTTTCCAATCTATAGTTGGGTTTCCATCTTTTTTCCCTTCCCACCAAGGTTCATTATTATCAGTGAGGCCAACATTAGTGAAGATAGCGTTGGATTGAATAGCTTTGTACGCGTTTTCATTGTCATCTTCATTAGTGCCAGGTACAACTCCAAAATATCCTGCCTCGGGATTGATGGCCCAAATTTGTCCAGACTCATCCATATGTAACCACGCAATATCATCACCAATTGTTCTTACTTTCCAACCTTCATAACCCACTGGTGGAATTAACATTGCCAAGTTAGTTTTTCCACAAGCTGATGGAAAGGCAGCTGCTACATAGAATTTTTCACCTTCAGGATTTTCAATTTCAACAATAAGCATGTGTTCAGCTAACCAATTTTCTTTTAATGCTTGCCAACTGGCTATTCTTAAAGCATGACATTTTTTCCCAAGAAGGGCATTGCCGCCATAACCTGAACCAATGCTTCTGATTGTTTCTTCTTCTGGGAAGTGCATGATAAAGCGTTTATCAGGATCTAAGTCACCAATTGAATGAATACCTTTAACAAATTTATTTTCTCTCTCAATTCGCTCAAGAGCCGGTTGCCCCATTCGTGTCATAAGAAACATATTAGCGACAACGTAAGGGCTGTCAGTGATCTCAACTCCACATCTTGAGAACCTTGAGTCAATGGGCCCCATGCAATAAGGAATTACATACATTGTTCGACCTGCCATACAATTTTCAAATAGATTATCGAGCTTAGAATGTGCTTCCTGTGGGTGCATCCAGTTATTATTTGGTCCCGCATCACTCTTATTATCTGTACATATAAATGTTAAATGTTCGACTCTTGCAACATCAGATTGATCAGATCTATGTAGGAAGCAGTTTGGAAAGCTTTCTTCATTTAACTTCATTAAATCACCTGAATCCAGCATTTTACTTACAAAGCTCTCGTATTCATCCTGACTACCATTACACCAATAAATAGAGTCGGGATTGGTTGAACTAGCAACTTCATTTACCCAATTTTCTAATTCTTGATTATTTGTACTCATATGCCTAAAACATCTCTATTGTTTTATAGTGGATAGTTATTATATCTATGTTTAATCTTGCGTCATTATTTTATTCTTTTATGATGTTTTTGATCCTTAGGTCAAAATATGAATAAATCTTTAGCTATAGACACTTCAACTACTCACTTTACAATCGCTTGTGAGAACAGCGGAGTATTTGTTGAGTATTCGATAGATAATTGTCTTGATCATGCAAAAGATTTATTCATTAATATCAATGATATATTGCAGAAAGCCACATTAGATATTAAAAGTTTAGATTTTATTACCGTTGGCATTGGTCCTGGACGTTTTTCAGGCCTTAGAGTAGCTGTAAGCGCTGTTCAAGCAATAGCTTATACTCATAATATTAAAGTAATTACTCAGTCCAGTTTATGCAGTATTGCTGCAGTTGCGATAAATCAATTCTCTATCGAAAAAATTGCAGTAGCTACAGATGCAGGTAATAACAAAATCTTTTTTGGTTGTTATCATCAGGATGAGGAAAATATTATTAAACCGATTGTTAAAGACAGTCTAATAGGGATAAAAGACTTTGAATTTAATCAGACAGAATTTTACGGAGTGGGAAATGCCTGGACTAAGTATAGTGATCATCTACAAAATGATAAGATAACTGTATTAGATGAAGCTGAAAATGTTTACCCGGATGCCAAAACGATGATTGCTTACGCAAAAAATAGATACCTAACTGAAAAACCTAAAAAACCATTTGATATTCAACCCAATTATTTAATCGATAAGGTCACCAATTGATTGACTACCTTTTAAAGTTGCCTAAAAAAATGAAGTATCTTATTGGCTTCCTATTTTGTTGTGCTCTTATGGCCTATGCTCTTTATGCACAATATGTACTTGATCTTGAACCTTGCCCATTGTGCATATTTCAAAGGTTAGCTGTAATTTCAATGGGCATTATTTTTTTATTCTGTTCAATTATTGATCCTAAAAGCAAGATAGCTAAATTACTTGCAAGCTTCTTTTTTACTGTAACAGCTACAACAGGAATAGCAGTTGCATCAAGACATGTTTGGTTACAAAATCTTCCTAGTGATCAAGTACCTGGATGTGGGCCCGGTTTAGATTTTATGCTCTCAACTTTTCCATTAGCTGAAGTTCTAGAAATGGTTTTTAGTGGTTCTGGAGAATGTGCAAATGTTGATTGGTCATTTGTATCTTTGAGTATGCCAGCATGGGTTATCATTAGTTTTCTTATAATGCTTGTCTATGCTATTTGGACAAATTACAGAGG
>CAYQEV010000018.1:25581-26830 GCA_964416745.1 uncultured Woeseia sp. | reverse complement strand
CCTCTGTGTTTAAACGGTCTTACTTCCGGTTTAATTACTCGATCAAATGGACCGCCAATAATCTTAACTGGACGATTAATCTCACCTGTAAAAGGGTTTTCAAACTCTTCTGCAGGTAACCCTGTTTTCAGATCCATAAAATAACCTACATCGTAGAGCGTGTAGTAAAAACTATTGTTAATCCATGGTTTCCAAACACCCTTTAAAACACCGGTGTGGCCAATCATAGGCTTAACACCCTCCTCTGGAGTCATTCCAAATATTGTTCCTTTATAGTAAATGTGTATCATGCTTCTGTCAGATGTACCCACTAATTTGGCATAAGCTAGTGCATTTTGAACCGGATCACTTAAATCAATCTTATGATCTACGATATCAAGGCCTTGACCAGAGACTAAATGAGGCGAGACCGCTAAAGCACTCATGCCACCAATCATTTGCCTCCTATTAATCTGTTTTTTCATGGTCTTATTTTATCCTTCTTACTAGATTGTCTAAAATGCTTCAATGTGCTCGTTCTCTCAGTCCATGGATTAGTTGATTCGAAATAATCGTTTTGGTTTGTTGTTAAAAATTCTTGCATTGATGTGGGTATATCAGACCAAGATTGGGTTTTTTTTCCAACAGCTTGCCAATACATTTTTCCTTCAACATTGTCCATCTCAAAAAATGGATACCATGGACTTACATAATTGTATGTCATCATTGATGGTGCTATTGATGATTCATCATTTAAGTGAGATAACTTGCCTTGAAAAATAGTGTTGGCAAATGCAGTCTGTTTATTTTTATTGTTTGTTTCTCCTGAACCAAAATAACCTATTCTTGGATTGGGCTCCTGAATCCAAACATCGTCACCTGAAACTACCCAATCGTGTTGTTTTGGCTTAATTATATTTTCATAAGGTCCGCCCCTGATCTCTGAAAGCTGATTTGTTTGATTGGTAATGGGGTTTTCAAAAATCTCGATATGTTCCTTTGAGACTAGATGATGAAAAAATCCAGTTTCATATGATATGTGTTGAAATGAATCTTGACCGTGTTTTTTCCAAACACCTTTTAGTATTGCCTGAAAACCAATGAATGGCTTAGCACCATTAGGTAATAGCGCAAAAATTGTTCCCTCTAGACTAAAGTGAACCATCGCATTATCTGTCGAGCCTAATAACTTTGCATAAGCATATCCACTATGCTCTGAGTTACTCAGATTAAGTGTATCTTCTGTAAATTTACCCGATAATAAAGCTCT
>CAYQEV010000018.1:0-25481 GCA_964416745.1 uncultured Woeseia sp. | reverse complement strand
GCTATATCATCCTCATTTATTGATACTACAAAATACTCAATGATTCGTTTAGTCATTTCACTTCTATTTAATGTATAAAGGTGAAAATTATCAATACCTTCTTTATGTAAATTTTCTATTTGTTGAATCGCATAATGGACGCCCAATTCTTCAGTTGCCCCCATGTCATCATCAATTTTGAGAAATGCTTCTTCCAGCTCCTTTGGGATCGTTGATCCACAGGCTTTTGCAAAATTCTTAACCTTCTTAATATCACTGATTGGCAAAATGCCAGGAACAATTGGAATATTGATACCGGTGGCATCACACTGATCTCTAAATTGAAGTAAATGATCATTAGAAAAGAACCATTGAGTAATTATCTCATCTGCACCAGCATCACATTTTTTTCTCAAATATTTTAGATCTGATGCATCATCTTTCTTTTCAGGATGGCCTTCTGGGTAACCTGAAATTGAAATCCTGAAGTCAAACTTTTTACTGAGTGCATTAATAAAATCTGGGGAATTATCATAACGAGGTTCGCCCATGTTTGCGTCCTCTATTAAATTACCTCTCAATGCAACCACAGATTCCACACCTAAAGATAAATAATCTGCTGCCATTTTGATGATTTCAGCTTGAGAATAACTAGAACAAGTCATGTGTGGTGAAATTTCAACTGATAGTTGTTCCTTAAGGATTTGAACAGCGTGCATTGTTTCGTTTAGCTCTGCCCCTTTTGCACTATGAGTAATACTCATATACAAGGGTGAATACGCAGACATAACCCTTGCCTGATTAGACAAGTTTTTGAGTCCAGCCTGATCGCCTGGAGGAAAATACTCTAAAGAAAAATTAACCAACTTATATACTCTTATTTATCACTTGATAAATAAGAGTATATTATTAGATCTTTTATTTATCAAATGATTAATAGATACTTTATTGGCATATGAATCACTCAAGAAAACTTAGTTGGCTACCTAAAAACAGTGAATCTAGCCTATTAACTGAGTATATGAATTTTTTAAACATTGATCATAATCAAACGTTTGAAAGTTATGAGCAGTTACACCGTTGGTCATTGGAACACCCAGAAAGTTTTTGGTCATCTTTTACACAGTTTGCTGGCATTAATTTCAAAGAACCTTCAACAAAAATTCTAGAAATAGGTGACCACATGATTGATTCAAAATGGTTTGTTGGTTCACAGCTTAATTTTGCAGAACATCTTATATCTAGGAAGGATGACCACCCTGCAATCATCTATAGAGATGAAAGAGGTAATAGAAAGGAATTATCTTATAAGGAGCTTTTTGATCAAGTTCGTTCATTTGCTAAGGCTCTAACTGATCAAGGAGTAAACAAAGGGGACGTTGTTGGTGCCATCATGACCAATTGCCCTGAAACTATAATTGCAATGCTTGCAAGCAGTGCGATAGGTGCTATTTGGACTTCTTGCTCACCAGATTTTGGTGTTGATGCCATTATGGACAGAATTGGACAAGTTAAACCTAAGGTATTGGTAGCTATAGATCAATATGAATACGGTGGCAAAACATTTAATTTAATGGAAAAAATAACAGCAGTTTCAAAAAATTTAGAGAACTTATCTAAAGTCTTCATCGTTCATCATTTAGATACAAAAATTGACTATAAGAGCTTAGAAAATGCTGTTCCATTCAATGATCATTTGAATCACGATGAAAAACTCCAATTCA
Organism: uncultured Woeseia sp.; assembly: GCA_964416745.1. Lineage (GTDB taxonomy): Bacteria > Pseudomonadota > Gammaproteobacteria > Steroidobacterales > UBA11654 > CACPJA01. Next base: position 23,778 of record CAYQEV010000018.1, on the reverse strand, counting down.
GCGCCCTACCCTTTGATCATCCATTGTTCATAATGTATTCATCTGGAACCACTGGTAAACCAAAGTGCATTGTCCACTCTGCCGGAGGAACTCTAATCCAGCATATGAAAGAACATCAATTGCATTTGGACTTGAAACCAAATGACAGATTATTCTTTTTTACTACATGCGGTTGGATGATGTGGAATTGGCTTGTCAGTGCATTGGCAAGCAAAGCAACAATTATTCTTTATGAAGGATCACCGTTTTATCCACATAATGAGTTTTTATGGGCTGTTGCTGAAGAGGAAAACATCAATCACTTTGGGATCAGTCCTCGTTATATCACAACAATGATGAAAGAAAACATCAAGCCATTAGAAAAGTACAATCTGAAATCACTGCAAACAATTCTTTCTACTGGCTCACCATTACTCTCAGATCACTTTCAATATATACAAGATGCTATCAAGAGTGATGTTCAGATATCATCCATTTCAGGAGGAACGGACATCATTTCATGCTTTGCTCTGGGTAATCCACTTGTTCCTGTGTTTGACGGCGAAATTCAATCCATTGGCTTAGGGATGGCTGTTAAAGTGTTTAACGAGGCAGGACAAGAGGCACAAAAAGAAGAGAAAGGTGAGCTGGTCTGCACACAGTCCTTCCCTTCTATGCCGATTGAGTTCTTTAATGATCCGGATAGAGAAAAGTATAAACAAAGCTACTTTAATAAATTTGAGAACACATGGGCACACGGGGATTTTGCAACAATTACTGAAAACAATGGTGTCATTATTTATGGTCGATCGGATGCCACATTAAATTCTGCAGGGGTGAGGATTGGGACTGCTGAGATCTATCGTCAAACTGAAAAATTACCTCAAATACTTGATGCTGTGGTAGTTGAAACATCTAGAAAATCTGAGTCAACTATAATTTTATTCGTGGTATTAAAAAAAGAGGAAAAACTCACTCATGATTTGGTTGAAAAAATTAAGTATCAGTTAAAAACCAATGCCAGCCCAAGACATATTCCAAAACATATAATTCAAGTTGATGATATACCCAGAACTATAAGTGGCAAAATTTCTGAATTATCAGTTAAAGCAGCAATTGAAGGGCGAGAGATAAAAAATATTGATGCCCTAGCGAATCCTGATTCATTGTCTATTTATAGAAACTTAGCAAAGGAAAACTGACTTCAGAATGAAATGCAATTAACATAAAAAGAAATAAATAATTAATCATGAAAGAAAATAATTCAAAATTGTATTATCCATTCTCGAAAAGACCCCCTGATGGAGAAACTCTCGAGGTTGCGTCTAGTATTCACTGGCTAAGAATGCCTTTACCTATCGCATTAAATCACATCAATCTTTGGTTGTTGGAGGGTAATGAAGGCTGGACCATCGTTGATACGGGAATGGTAACAGATGAATCTAAAACAATTTGGAGCAAGCTATTTGAGAATAGCTTCAAGGCAAAACCGCTTGAAAAGTTAGTGGTTACTCACATGCACCTTGATCATTCTGGGTTAGCAGGATGGTTAAGCAATCAATGGAAAGTTGAACCATACTTTACTGAAAAGGAATTCTTAGAAACAGTAAAAATTAGCAATGGCATGGATCATGAACAAAGAGAAATATCTCTAGATTATTATAAAAAATGTGGATATGACAAAGAATCACTTCAACATTTCATTGAGAGGATAGAGTACCGAAAATCATTAGTCTCTAAATTAAATAAAAGCTTTAAACACATCAAAGATCAAGAAATTCTGAACCTCAGTGATGGAGAATGGAAAATAATTGTTGCCAAAGGTCATTCTCCTGAACATGCCTGCTTATACTCAGAAAAAAAGAATATTTTCATTTGCGGAGATATTCTATTACCAAGAATCACGCCCAATGTCAGTGTAAACCCAGCTAACCCTGACTCAAACCCTTTGAGAGATTGGTTAGAGAGCTTAGAAAAAATAAAACAAAGTATTCCTGATGATGTTCTGGTCCTTCCATCTCATGGATACCCGTATCAAGGAGCTCATAGAAGAATTGAAGCAATAGTCAATAATCATCATGAAAAACTTGAAAGAATCTATCAATATATTGATGAGCCAAAAAGTGTAACTGAGCTTTTCCCAGTCCTTTTTGATAGTAAAATCAATCAGCACACACTAGTACTTGCAGTTGGTGAAACCATGTCACATCTGAATTATTTAGTTGCTGAGAATAGACTAAAAAAGTCTATAGATGAGAAAGGTCTATATTTATTTTCAAGAACCTAGGGGTAAACATTGAGTGTAGTTTTTGATGATCATAAGGAATTTGAATATTCTATACCTATTGTTGTGGTAGGAGCAGGAGGTTGTGGTCTGTCTGCAGCTTTGTCAGCAAAAGAAAACAATTCTGAAGTCCTGGTCATTGAAAGAGATTCAACTCCCTTAGGCACAACAGCAATGTCCACAGGATTAATACCTGGAGCAAACACTAGACTACAAAGAGCAGCAGGGATAGAAGATACCCCTGAAATATTTGCAAACGACATCATTAAAAAAACAAAAGGTGAAACAGATCCAGAGATTGCCACTAGCTTGGCCATTGAATCCTCAAAAACTATTGAATGGTTGATTGATAAATATCAAATTCCTCTAAGTTTAGTCGACAGCTTTCTTTACCCTGGGCACACGGTCATGAGAATGCATGGAACGCCAAATAGAACTGGAAGTGAGCTTATGGGCGCATTATGTAGAGCGGCTGAAAGAGCAGGAATTGATGTGCTAACCAATGCATTAGTGACCGATCTCTATAGTGATTCCAACAATAAAATTCTTGGAGTGAAAGTTTTAAGAACAGACGGTCAGACGGAAGAAATTGGTTGTGATGCTTTGATTCTTGCCTGTTGTGGATTTGCAGGAAACCCGGAAATGGTTGAAGAATATATGCCTGAAATTAAAGAAGCTGAATTTTTCGGTCACCCTGGTAATAAGGGTGATGCCATCAAATGGGGAAAATCTTTAGGTGCTGATTTAGCTGATATTGGTTCATATCAAGGACATGGCGGACTTGCTGCAGGAAGAGGTGTACCAATCTTATGGCCTATGATTATGGAAGGAGGTTTTCAAATTAATATTAATGGAGAGCGATTTTCTGATGAAAGTTTGGGGTATTCGGAACAAGCAGTAAAAGTAGTTAGTCAACCAAAAAAAATTGCTTGGAATATCTTTGATGAAAGACTGCATGAACTAATGAAAGAGTTTGAAGACTATAATAATGCGATTGAAGCCAATGCAATAATCAACGCAGACAATACAGCAGAATTAAGCGCTTTAACAGGCATAAATAAAGAATCTCTGGACAAAACAATTAAAGAAGTTGAAGAGATGGTTGAGGGGAAAAGAAAAGATAGTTTTGGTAGAGATTTCACTATCAAACCTAAACTTGAGTCACCATATTACACAGTGAAAGTTACCGGGGCTCTTTTTCATACTCAAGGAGGATTGGTTGTAAATGAACACGCTCAAGTCATGGACAAGAATAAAGATCCATTGCCTAATCTATTCGCTGGAGGCGGTTCAGCTCGAGGTATTTCTGGTCCATCAGATTGGGGTTACATTGCGGGTAACGGTTTATTGACTGCTACAACTTTCGGTCGTTTAGCAGGGGTTAGTGCAGCGAATCTGGTAAAAACAGATAAATAAAAAATTTTATAGAATAGCTAGAAAGGATTGAGAGAGATATTATTAAATACTTAGAAGATTTAATAAATATCCCTAATTATTTATCATCTGATAAATAAGTGATATATTGAACACCAATTTTGGAGATAAAGTGAAGGAAAATAAAGGACCTCTTACAGGAATTAAAGTCTTAAGTATTGGCACTTCAATCGTGGGTCCATGGGCTGCAACCTTACTTGGTTATCTTGGAGCAGAAGTTATCAAAGTGGAGCCTCCAAAAGGTGAATTCCTTAGAATGCTCTACCCACATCAAAATAATTTGTCAACCGCCTATAGTTCTACAAACCTTAACCAAAAATCTGCAGGCCTTAATACTAAAGAACCTGAAGGCATGAACGCGATGTTGAACTTAGCAAATCAAGCAGATATTCTCATCGAAAATTTTAGACCTGGTGTGGCTGATCGAATGGGTATTGGTTATGAAACACTTCATGCATCAAATCCAAATCTTATTTTTGGCTCTAGCTCTGGTTATGGTGATGAAGGGCCCATGAAAAATTTAGCAGCACTTGAACCACATCTTCAAGCCTTCAGTGGAATGAGTGGTGTCACCGGATCAAGGGGTGGAGACGGTCAATTAATTCGTTTCACTCATTTAGATCCGACTGGGGCAATTTTTTTCTGTGGGTTATTAATGCTTGGCCTTATAGAAAGGGAGCGCTTCGGGCATGCTTGTTGGGTAAAAACTTCACATCTAGCAAATGCACTAGCTAACATGAACAGTAAAGTTTCAGAAGTATTGTTAGCTGATTCTGAATTAGAACCACTCGGCAGTGGCTCTTCAAACTCGGCTCCAAATCGATGTTATTTATGCTTAGATAATAAATACATAGCAGTCACATGTGAAAACCAAGATCAATGGTTAGGGTTTTGCAGAGCAATAGAAATGGAGAACTTAATTGAAGATGACAGGTTTATTAATAATGTTGATCGAATAAAAAACCGCGATGAGTTAGATCAAATTCTTGAATCACAATTTCAATTAAAGCCGTCACGTTGGTGGGCATTAAGATTTGATAATGAAAACATTCCTCACAGTTTTGATTTATGCTTTGACGATCTTCAATTGCATCAGCAAATTATCGAAAACAATTTCCTTGTTGAAGTTGATGGAGAGCACACTGGGCCATTTCATGTTGGTGGACTGCCATGGGAGTTTAGCGAAAGCACGCCTCAAATAGATCTTAATATACCCGTGCCTGGAGGAGATACCGAAGAAGCCATGAGCAATGGCTTTAAAAATTCTACAAAAAAAGAGACTATTGCAAAAACAGATCAAGCCGAATACCCGCTAAAAGGAATACGCGTTCTAGACCTTACCGAGGGTTACACGGGGCCTTACTTAAGCTTTATGCTTGCAGAGGCTGGTGCTGAAGTAACAAAAATTGAACCGGTCGGTGGAGATTGGTCCAAAGAACTAAGCCCACAAACAAAACATGGGGTCAGCGCCTTGTATCAATCATTTAATCGCAATAAAACCATTAAAGAAGTTGATATTCAATCAGAAAACGGTCGACAAGAATTTGAATCCATGTTGTCCGAAACCGATATCTTGATAGAGGACTGGAAAGAAGATGCAAATGAATCTTCTATCTATAGCTACGAAAAACTAAAATCATTTAATCCAAAAATCATTAATTTTTCACTTTCCGCTTTTGGTCATCATGGTCCAATGAAAAATCAGACTGGGAGTGACTTGAGTATCCAAGCTATGTCTGGATATCTTCGCACATTGGGAGATGTTGGAGGGGAACCCATTAGAGTGGGCGCGGATGTTGTTGCTGGTTGTACCGCAGCAATGAACTTTATTGCTATTCTAGCTGCTCTTTATCATCGGCTACAAACTGGCAATGGGCAAAAGGTTTCAGGCAGCATGCTGGGTACGATGATGTCTTTAAAAACTCTTCAATGGTCAGGAATGAGTAACCCAGATAGTTGGGAAGGAAATTTCTGTAAAAATGAAACTGCCGGCTCTAATTTTGGACAACGAACTAAAGATAAGTCTATTTTTGCCACCCCTTCGCCAGCCCTTACTGAAGATAACTTCCATCAAATGATTAAGGAATTTGGAATGTATGATGAATTCATGGAAGATGAAGTCCTAGTAAAAAATTGGTGGAATTCTTTTGGGGTAGGCACCAAAGCAAGTGAAGCGAGCCCTCTTTGGGATAAATACTTAACTCCAATGTCATCGAAACAAGTTTTAGAGATTTTCAATCGTTATGAAGTTTGGGCAGTTGAATTTTCAGATATAAAAGAACTAGTAAAACATCCACAAATTGAATACCTAGGAATATTTGAAAAAGATGGTGACACAACCTACCTAAGAGCCCCTTGGAAAACCCCGTGGGGATTCCCTAAGATCAAACCCATAAAATAGTTAGATCAATAAAAGCGTGAAAAAAAACTATGCAGACACTGAATTAGGCCAGATCCATTTTCTATCAAGTGGTGAAGGGAAACCGTTACTGATGTTACACATGACTCCACAATCATCCCTTCAGTTTATTTTTACATTCAATTTTTTGAATAACTTAGGCTATCAAGTGATCGCCCCTGATACTCTAGGGTATGGCATGTCAGATAGGCCTGACCAACCATTAACTATTGAAGAGTACGCATCAGTTCTGACTGCCGTGCTGGATCAAATGGGAATAGAGAAAACTTCAGTAATTGGCCATCACACTGGGGCATCAATTGGGTGTGAATTTGCAAATGCTTTTCCTGATCGTGTTGAAAAAATTATACTGCATGGTGTCCCACTTTATACTGCTGAAGAACGTGAGGAGCGAATGCATAATCTAAAAGTTGATCTCTCACCGAAGAAAGATGGTTCGCATCTTCTTGATTATTGGAATTGGATTCAAAGCAGAGTTGGTGATAAAGCCAGTCTTGAATCTTGCCAGATGTCGCTTCTGCATGTGTTTCTTGCTGGAGAAAATGAATGGTTTTGCCATCATGCTGCTTTTCAGTATGATTTGAAAAAAACAATATTAAACCTAAAAAAGCCTGTTTTAGTCATAACAAATACCGGTGATCCTCTGCATTATGTTGTTCCAAGAGTACAAGCACTGAGAGAGGACTTTAATTACATAGAAATAGAAGGTGGATCAGTGTTCTTTATTAGAGACGAACCTAAAAAATGGGTGGATTCTTTTACTGATTTTCTTCAATAATAATAAATAGAATATTAATAGAGAGATTTAGCAATGCTTTATAAGCTTCCAGAAGAAACCTTGATGCTTCAAGATAACGTCAAACGATTTGTGGATAATGAACTCATACCACTAGAAAAGAAATTACCTGATCGACCAAATTCTTACGAGCTCCCAGAAGACATTTACTTAGAATTAACTGCAAAAGTACATGAAATGGGATTATCAGCCAGAGAAACACCAGAAGATGCTGGAGGTGCAGGACTCGGGCCACTGGATAATTGCATCATCACAGAACAGGTTCATCGATCAACTGCGGGTTGCAGTGTTTTTTCTTCAACATTTGCCTCAATGCTTTATGAGTTAGGCACAGAAGAACAAAAAAATAAGTATATGGTGCCCGCTGTCAAAGGAGAGTTTCATGGATCTAGTGCATTTAGTGAACCTGTCGCAGGTGGCGACTTGGCAGGTATACAAACCACTATTGAGGAAAGCCAAGATGGCTGGGTGATTAATGGAAATAAGTGTTGGATCTTCAAAGCCAAAACTGCAAGGTTTATTCTTGTACTAACACGCCTAAAGGGCACAGAGCGTCACGATGGTCTTCAATGGGTTATTGTGGATGCCGGAACTCCTGGGTTCACAATTGGTAGAGAACAAAAAATGATCCATGGACAAAATACATATGAATTATTCTTTGACAATTGCGTGGTTGATGCAAAACAATTACTTGGCAAAACAGGACAAGCATGGTCTTCAGGTACTGATTATCTTTTCTCAGGCAGAATTCAGATTGCTGCAAGAGCTTTAGGGATAGCTGATCGTTGTCTCGAAATGGCGACAGAATATGCAAAAGTGAGACACACATTCGGCAAACCTCTCTCGTCTCGACAAGCTATACAGTGGATGATTGCAGATTCAGCTTTAGAATTACATAACTGCAGACTCTTGGTTTATGACACAGCTTTACGCGCGCAAGAAGGTGAGAAAGTTTATCTTCAAACAGCAATGTCTAAATTGCATGCAACAGAAATGGTCACAAAAGTTGTTGATAAAGCCATGCAAATACATGGTGCTGCTGGACTCTCTGATGAGACAATCCTGGAGAGATGTTATCGAGATATTAGGCCCATGAGAATATATGAAGGCACATCTGAAGCGCTGCGAAGCATGATTGCAAAAGAGCTACTTAGATAAAAGGACAATCAATTTATGCTCCCTTTTAAAACAAAATTTGGCTGGGGTATTGGAACCTTAACAGTTTCACTGATGTTTCAAGCCAATGGCTTGCTTTTGCTGGTTTACCTGACTGATTTTGTCAATATGAATGCCACAACAGCTGGTCTACTGATTGGTCTATCTAAAATTTATGATGCTGTCACAGACCCTGTGATGGGAAGAATTAGTGACCGAACAAAGACTTCTTGGGGGAAAAGAAGACCCTATGTTCTCTTGGGGACAATAATGTGTGCTTTATCTTTTATTTTACTATTCAATTTAGCTCTCTTTTCTAACTCTCAAAATATAATCTTGATTACACTATTGGCTCTGATACTTAATGCCACAGGCTATACCATTTTTAATGTGCCTTATTTAGCTATGCCTGCTGAGATTACAAATGATTACAATGCGAGAACTGATCTTATGTCATACAGAGTGATGGCGGTTGCTGGTGGCCAGTTAGGTGGCTCAGCTTTAGGACCTGCATTAGTCGTCTTCTTCGGTAGCGGTGTCATTGGTCATAGTGGTATGGCCAATACATTAGCCATCATTATGGTTCTAGCAGGGGTTCTTTGTGTATGGATGACCAAAGACGCATCATTTGTTAATTCAGATATTGAAACTAAAAAAACTAGCTCATTCTTTCAACAATTTAAGACAGCATTTCAAATTAAACCTTTTGCAATATTATTGGGTATAAAGGTTACACAATTAACAGGCTTTGCAGTTTTCTTAGCCTCTTTGCCCTATTTGTTTACTAGGGTCATGGATCTTTCCTACAATTATTTGGGCTTCTACTTCCTGGTACAAGGATCAGTTATGTTAATTTCACAACCCATTTGGGTAAAAATTGTTAACAAGATTGGTAAGAAAAATGGCTACTATTTAGCCTCTATATCGTGGGGATTAGGAGCCTTATCATGGATGCTTGTTACTCCTGGAGAATCAGAAATGGGTATCATCATCAGAGGTGTGTTTCTTGGAATTGGTGCGGGTGGGCTTCTTCTAGTGGGACAATCGATGCTGCCAGATACTATGCAATATGATTTTCAAACCAGCGGTTATAGACGGGAAGGAATCTTAGCTGGTGTTTACACAACAGTCGAGAAATTATCTTTTGCAATAGGGCCATCGATTTTGGGTATTTTGCTGGGTTATGTTGATTATGATGCCTTATCAAATTCTCAATCAGAAAGTGTAATCAATATGATGTATTTCAATGCGGGGGGATTCCCAGTGATATGTTTATTTATAAGTTGTTTATTAATAACAGCATATAATGTGGATCAACAATCATTGGGGAAAAATAATTAAAATGGTCACAAAGAAGAAATGTGAGACTTTGCTCAAAGGAATTGTTATTTCAATGGATCAAGAGCGACGTGTTTTTCTTGATGGGTATGTTGCAGTTAACAATGGAATAATTGAATCAGTTGGGCCGATTAATGAATGCAAATATGAATCTGATAATCAACTAGGAGGCGATGGTTTCATTATTTTGCCAGGACTTGTAAATGTACACTCTCATTTAATCCAGGGATGCATGAGAGGCATGGCGGATGGCACAACTTATGAAGAGAGATTATTTGGATTTTATTACCCTATGACAGGAGCATGCGATGAAGAAAGATCCTATACAGCATCAATGCCACCAATCATGGATCTTCTGCTGAGAGGGGTAACCACCACTGCTGATGATCATTTTACACATCTTCATAAAAGATCTATTGATGGAGTTTTAAAAGCAATTGATGACTCGGGGATGCGTTGTCGTATGGCGAGATTAACAATCAATGATAAAGAAGCTGTACCCGATGGTTTCAGAGAAGAATTGGATGAAGGATTAGCTGAAACTGAAAGAGTAAAATCTGAGTGGGAGAATGATAAAATTTCAGTTACTGCTTCAACAATAGGAATTACTTATTGTGAACCTGATCAATTAATTGAACTTTGGAAATGGACTATTGATAATGATAGGCAATTTGATATTCATGCACCAGCTGTACTAGATCACAAATATCTGGCCTCAAGAAGAGGATGGGAAGGCGGTTCTTTTGAATGGTTAGATGATGTTGGAATTCTAGGTCCAAATGTTATCTCAGCACACTCACAAAACCTCAGACCAGGAGAAGAAAAATTAATTGCTGATTGTGGAGCAGCTGTGGCTCTAGTCCCTGATATGGAACAAGTACTTGGTTTAGTTAATTTTGATGCAAAAAAATTTCTGGAATCAAATGTCACCTGTGGTCTCGGCCTAGATGGGCCAGTGGTTGCTTACGGTCATGATCTTTGGACGGCAATGAGAAGCTTCCTGACAGCACAAAGAATGGGGGATCAGCATCGCACTATGATGTCTGATACTCAAACTAAATGGACTGGCGATGAAGTGCTTTATGGCAGTGCTGAGCAAGCACTTGAATTGGCCACCATTGATGGTGCTAAAGCTCTTATGATGGATGAAAATATTGGATCTCTGGAGCCAGGAAAGTTTGCAGATATTCTGCTTATAGACAGAACGTCTGAAAGTCATTTAACACCAATGGGAGCGATGATAGCTAATTTGGTGTATGGCAATGGACCGAATCAGGGAGCAATTACAGCAGTAATGGTTCAAGGAGATGTTGTTGTTGAGAATGGTAAACATAAAACCATTGATCATGGTGCAGTTGTAAGAAAATCAGACCATTTACAAGAACAGCTTTTGGATGAAACTGACTCCAGACAATATTTAAGAAAAAGAAGTCGTTTTACTTGGGTGCAATAGTATCTCTTAGTCTTAATACTGATGCATCAGGGGTATTAAGAACAACACGATTTGGCATTTCTTTTGCAATTAGATCTGAAGCTCTAGCCATTGAGAATTGTCCCAGAATGACCGTGTCATTTTCAGGAATAGTCTCTATTGCTTGCATAATTTTTTTGTTATGTAGATTAACTTGATCATTTTTCAGATCATTAAGAGCTCCTTCAACCAAATAACCATTCACATCTATATTTAAACCCTTGCTCATTGTTTTAAATTCATTGACCAACAGCTCTAGTGACGGAATAAATGTTACTAAGATATGAACTGTTTTTTCTTTAATGATTGCCTCATCAAAAGCTGATTCATTTGGCCTAAAAACTGGAACATTAATGTGCTCTTTCGCGGCATTAATTGCGTCCCCGAAAGCACTGCAAGTGTACAAAATTGCATCGACTCCGTCTTCAATAGCAGACATTCCCAGATTAACAATTCTCTGTCTAATAATATCCTCGTCTAGACCTCTGGCTCTATCTTTAGACAGTTCAAAGTCGGCATATTGATTCAATGTGACATTAGGCCAAATTTTTTTAAACGATTGTTTGATAGGTTCTTCAGATTCCTCAAGAGCATGAATTAAAGCTATAATTTTCTGATTATTAATATTCATTTTTCAGGAATAATTGGTAACAACAAATAGGAAGGGTTCTCTGGACTAAAATGGAGTGTGGTGGTGCTCTCAAGGTTCTTATTCCTATCAAAAGGGTCATTATGTAGGAAAGGCCCACAACCGGTCAGTTGATTCTTAAAATTAGATAAGCTTTGTGTCTGTGCTAGAGGGTATTCATAGTCTTTACCCCTGACAGTTAACATTAAATAATAATTCTCTGGTATAACAATTGAAGTTGGCCAAATCTCTATATCAAGCTCAACAATCTCATCAGGATTCAATAACTGCTTTTGATCATGACTATGATACGGCCTCCATGGTTTAGATAGATCTGTATCAAGTTTTCTGTGAGATGCTCTTAACCACCCTTGAGCAATTGGAGTATAAGGATCAACAGCTCCCTGAAACACTATCTCTTTATCTGTATCACTAAATAATCTCATGACGACAAATAGATCTGTATCTGATGCAGAAGAAGAAATAAATAATCTAAGCGCCAATGGGCCTGTTATTTCTGTCTCTTGCTCAAAGGGTTTTGATTTGAAATTTAAACCCTCACCCATGGCTTCGTATGATAATGAGGATGTTGAACTAACTGAATGTTGATGATTCAGATTGTTGTCTGCATCGAGGTACATCTTTGTCCATTGAGTTCTTTCAATTGGCCATTCATTTTCATGACGCTCCTTAAAACCATTGATAGACCTAACCTGAAGTTGAACTTTAGGTTGCTGACTCCAACCATTATCTGCCCCTTTAAGATAATGATCAAAAAAACGTTTTTGAAGATTGACACCATAATCTGTATAGAACTCCGTCCAATGCTCAAGACCATGCATTTCCAACCACTTATTATTGGATGCAGCTCTATCAAAACCTTCAGTATTCCCTCTCAGATGTAGACCTTGGCCACCCCAATTACCAGCCGATAGGAATGGTATTGTAATTTTTTCCCAAACCGCTGATCTTTCTTTATGATATTCATCCATCATTGGATGAGCTTTAATTTCTTCACCAAAATTACAACGATTCTGCTCAAGCTCAGCGTCTGTCAATTCTGTATCGCCACAAATAGGTCTATGATTAAATTGATTAATCATGCCATTGTTACCAAGTCCGTATTGTACTGTTTTAACCTGCATATCAAACCAATTGGCCCAAAAGGTGCTAAGAATACCGCCATGATGGGTCATGTCTCGATACCAATCACTCGCACCTTCCCAAATGCACATGGCTTTGAGGTGCTTAGGTTGCCTTGAGGCCACCTGCCATTGATTAATGCCATAATAGGAGACACCATTAATGCCGACATTACCGTTGCTCCATTCTTGTTGTCCTGCCCACTCTATGCAATTCACAAAGTCGAGTGTTTCTCTTGGAGAAAAATGATCTATATACCCTGGAGAAGCACCACAACCCCGAGAATCAATTCGTACACAAACATACCCATCAGGAACCCATTTCTCTGGATCAACGACTTCCCAATTTTGATATTTATTTGTAGAGCCAGCAGTGACATCCGGATGTTTTTCAGCCATTCGGTTCCAAGCACTAGGATAGCCTTGTTGAAAAGGAAGCCCCTTGGCATAAGGACCATAAGTAATAATTACAGGGAACTTACCTTTATTTATTGGATGAAAAATATCTGCTCTTAGAACCAAGCCATCATCCATTTCTATTGGGCAATCCCAATTTATTTGCATGTTATCTTTGATTTCTGAGAACTGTTCCATAAATTACTTTAATGGGATGTGACATCTTTTAGTGTTTTCATGAAATTCAATACTTTAACTGCATCATCTTCACCCATTCCACCATCTTCTATGGCTTTTGCATAGACGTCCAGTGCTGAACTGGTGGTTGGTAATTGCAGGCCTGACTCATCAGCAGTTGCAAGAATAGATTTCAAATCTTTTGCCATACTTTTCATATCAAACGCCACCGGTAAATCTTCTCCTAGCATGACAGGAATCTTCATTTTCAGAACTGCTAAAGCAGCTGAGCTATCGGCAATTGCATCGAGCATCACTTCATCACTAAGATCACCTGATGAGCCCAAAGAGACTGCTTCTGCCAAAGCTTGCCAATAAATTGCCAACGGTAAATTAACCACCAGCTTCAAAAGAGAGCCAGACCCAGTATCACCTGCATGGATAATTCGTCTAGATAAAATTTCTAATAAGGGTCTAGCTCTTTCAATTTGCTCAACAGAGCCGCCGCAAAAAAACATCAACTGCCCCTTTGCAGCTGGTGCAACTGTTCCAGAAACTGGGGCATCAATAAAATGAGCTGATGCCTCATAAACTTTTTTGGAGAGAGCTTGAACAGTAGATGGTCTTAAGGTGCTCATATCGATAAATAATTTGTCCTTAACATCAACGCTAAGCAATCCCTGTTCAGACAAGAATATTGACTCCACCGCTGCATCATCACTCAACATAGTAAAGATATATTCAGATGCCTGAGAGGCTTCAGATGGGTTGGAAGCAATGATGGCACCCTGGTTTCTAAGAGGTTCAGCTTTATCTTTATCGCGGTTAAATACTGTCAGTTGATGACCTGCTTCAATGAACAATGGTGCCATAACTGAGCCCATCTTACCCAAACCTAAAAAACTGATTTTCTTCATCATTTAAAAATCTTATTTAGGCACATACGCTATTAAATCTAATAATGTATTAGAGCCCTCAATAACCAAGGCATCATTAAGGCCTATAGTTGTTGAAGCCGGTTTATCATTGGGGAAATACCTAGCCCATTCTTCAATTGATTCTGCAAACCACTGTAGATCATTGTGAAAACAAGCTCTTCTTACAATATTCTCAACTGAGGAACCCGCTGCTTCAGCAATTGTGTTGATATTTGACATCATATATCTCATTTGTGCTTGAGCTGGCCTGCCATACCAAGGGGCCGCATTATTCCTGGTCATCCCTTCAGCAATCTTCCCTGAAGAGTCAAAGGCCATTTGGGTGCTATAAAATAAAAGGTAATCAACTTGAACAGCTTGAGGTTCATGTCCGAGCGGTTCAGGTGCCTCAGAAGTCTCAATAATTTTCTTAGACAGTGAACTATCATTAATCAATGACATCATTGAAACTTCAACTCTTGAATCACCCATTTGCATACCTGATCTTGGTAAAACAAATCGTGCTGGAGGGTTTGCTGGAAACCATTTCTTCCATACTTGGTCCATGGCATGGAAATCATTAGGATTACTGATAAAAACCTCTGCTTTCACTGCATTTTCTAAAGATGAACCTGAGCGTTCTAATAATTCTGCAACCTTACTCATGACAACATCAATCTGTGCTTCTAATGATTCTGGGATTTCACCTTTATGATTCTCTGGGCTTTGATTTGAAATAAACACCCAATCGCCTTTTCTTAATGCGCCAGGTTTTTCATCTTTAGAGCCTATATTATGATAAATAGCCTTGTCTTCTGTGGTTAAACACATTACTTCCAACTCTATTTTAGTGCCAAGCCACATTAGTTCCTTAATGCCAATAGAAGATCTAGAGGGAAACTTGTTATCAAATGTCTGACTAAAAGAACGCTCATAATTATTAACATCAATATCATGAGCGTAATTACCATGCAGAATATCTTTTGCATCTGGTTTGTTAGAGACAAACCATTCCCAAATTTTTACGGTATCAGTGCTCATATTACATCCAGCTGCTTGAACAGTCTGTGCCATATTTCTGAATATAAAATCCGATTGAAGCTCTAGTCCCGTAATATCACTTCCAGGATTAGGCACCAACTCTTCGGGTACGCCTGTCTTAAAATCACTGGCCAATTGACCCGCAATGAAAACCCAGTCCCCTACTCTTATGGCCGGGCTATAAGGCATTATTGGTTTGGGAACTCCATCCTCTAATCCAGGCCATATTGCGATAGGTGTTATTTGTTTGTTTGCCATTATCTCCCTGAATATTAACTGATTTATAAAGATAGTATTTGATTAAATCAGATACTTAATTGTTAAATCAATCCAGATATACTACTATTTATCAATTGATCAATAAATAATCATTTAAAAAAAATAAGTAATATGAATCTTTCATTATTTACAATGCCCTTGCATCCACCCGAAAGGAATTATGTGGATGTTTTAAAGGAGGATAGAGAGGCAATAATACTTGCTGACCAATTAGGTTTTAGCGAGGCTTTTATTGGTGAACATATTACAGATAAAGCAGAACCGATTACTTCATGTCTTATTTTTATAGCTAGCCTCATTGACTCAACAAATAATATAAAACTAGGGAGTGGCACGGTTAACCTACCAAATAACCATCCAGCAGCAGTAGCCGCACAAGTTGCCATGATCGATAATATGCTTGAAGGTAGGTTTCTTTTTGGGATCAGTCCAGGCGGTTTATTGTCAGATGCAGAAATCTTTGGAAATCTTGATAACGATAGAACTGAAATGTTTGTTGAATCAATTAATCATATTTTAGAGATATGGCAGAATCCTGCCCCTTATAATATCGAAGGTAAATATTGGAATATCACCACTGAAAAGAACTACGTGGAAGAAACAGGACAGGGAATTATTGTTACCCCATTTCAAGATCCCTATCCTCCAATAGTGGTGACGGTTGTCGCTCCTTTTTCTAAAGGCGTTGTTGCCGCTGCAGAAAGGGGATGGCAACCGATTTCAGCGAACTTTCTTCAACCAAATTGGGTGGCATCGCATTGGCCTATGTATAAAAAAGGCTGTGAACAAGGTGGTTATGAAGCGAAACCGGAAAACTGGCGAGTTGCTAAGAGTATATTTGTTGCTGACGATGAAAAAACTGCCCAAGAATATGGCAAAGGGGCAAATGGACCTTATCATTTCTATTTCAAACAAATAATGAAAAAACTTATTGGAAATGGAAGACCTGATCTCTTCAAGCATGACAGGGATATGGCAGATTCTGATGTCACTCTAGAATATGTTCTTGATTCCTTAGTTATATGCGGAACAGTGGAAAGTGTGGTTGATCAAATAGAGTCCTTTAGAGACACCACTGGTGATTTCGGCACATTAGTTTATGCGGCTCATGATTGGGTGAATCCAGAATTGTCAAAACGCTCCATGGAATTAATGGCAAATGAAGTAATGCCTCAACTGAATAAATAGATCCCCCACCCTTTATATTTCCAAGAATTTTCTCACTATTTTTAAAAAATCAACCCTGCGTTCAAGCGGTGACAAGTGTTGGGCAGGCGCCAGCCATTCATATTGAGAATGAGGGATGTTTTGAGACAACCATAATGTTGCGTCTTTGAATAGATCATTATCCTGATCCCCGCATAAAATTAAGGTCTGTGAGGTTATTGCACTTGCAGATTTCTCTAGGTTACATCTTGATAAAGCTTCACACGCTAAAGCGTAACCCTCTCCTGACATTTTAGAAATAACGTCCCTACAATAATCAATGTCTTCCGACCCTTTTCTTAAATAGTCTTCAGTAAAAAAGGCCTCAAGTAATTTCTCCAACATGTTTTCCAAACCCTCTTCTCTTGAGATTCTAGCTCGTTCAGTCCAGTTTAGTTGCCAGTCTTTTGAGTATTTGAATGTGGTATCCACTAAAATCAATTTTTCTACCATAGATGCATTGACTGATGCAAAATGTTGAAGAATCATGCCGCCAATTGATAAGCCTAAAAAATCAGCTTTATCGATATCAGCTAGCCTAAGTGATTCTAAAAGATTCTTTGAAATATCCTCAATAGAATAATTATTGTCAGGCACTGGTGATAAGCCATGCCCCGGTAAATCAAAGGTGATAAGAGTCCTATGCTCAGCCAAATCACCAACACAGTAATCCCAGAGTCGATGATCTAAACCAAGAGGATGAATCAGAACAAGTGGACGGCCTTTACCTTTAATATAAAAATTTATTGGGCTATTACCATGAGTTTCAACGCTACTCATGAAGAAGAGTTTTTATTGAGTATTTCATAAATAGAGGCTGTGTCCTCATCATCTAAATCAAGGTCATGGGCTTTTTGATACAACTCTTTAGTTAGGTTAAAAAGTGGCGCATCAGTCCCATAAGAATCCACTAACTCTTTAATCAGATCTAAATCTTTCTCCCAAACACTCATTTTCATGGTTGCAGGTTGATACTCTTGCTCAATCATCATGGGAGCTCGGAGCTCAAAGATTTTTGAGCTGCCTGCACCTGATGCAATCACATTAAAAAGCATCTCCATTTCTATGCCAGTTTTCTTTCCTAGTAAAATTGCTTCAGCAGAAGCAACATTATGAATAGCTACAAGAAGATTGGCTATTAATTTTGCTTTTGTGCCATTACCAAAATCACCTAAATAAAAACACTCTCTAGAAAAGCTTCTAATTAATGGGAGCACCGTTTCATATGAATTTTCATTGCCGCTAGCATAGATAACAATGTCAGCATCTTCTGCTTGCTTACCAGTGCCACTAATTGGACAATCAAGTAAAGTAACACCAATTTTATTTAGTGCAGTCTTATTCCTCTCCTTGCAATCCAAACTAAGTGTGCTGGTATCAATAATAATTTTTACTGAATCACAATTATTTTCTATCAAATAATTCACAGTATCGTCCAAGGATTTATTGCTTGGCAGACAAGTGATCAAGACTTCAGAAAATTCTATTATATTAGCAAGCTTTTTTGTTGCTTCGACTCCATTAGCAATAGCTGCTTGGACTTTTTGATCATCAATATCAAATCCCATGACTTGAAAATCACTTAAGTGAATATGCTTCGATAAGGCGGAGCCAATGATCCCGAGTCCAATCACTCCTATAGAATGAATATTATTTTTACTATTCAAGACTAGTCCTAATTAAGAGTGATGTAATCTTAGCTTGAGTTGATTGAATTTAGTTCTTCAATACTAAAAGCTTTGGCACCCTCCAACATAATTTTAACTGTACTGGTAACAATAGCTTCAAAATCATCAAGGACATTACTGTGATAAATATTCTTTCTAACAGCGTAATAAAACAGTCCGCCATGCATGACCCATATTCGTTCCAATTCTATCGGCGCTATAGGTATTTCACTGACTGATGGTAAGTCACACGCTACTCTGATTTCTTCGCAGATAGGCGTCAAAATCTCTTCCTCAACAACTCTTATGTATCTCCTGTTTAAAGGATTCCCCTTTAAACCTGAAAAGAAATAGATCCTTATCCATTCATACCGGTGAACCACTTTGGCATAAGATTTATAATAACTAATCAATCTTTGTTCCAAAGGCACAGATCGATCTTTAAGCTTTGATGACCAATCAGGATCCATCTTGTTTAAATAGACTTCCCTATAAACTCTTTCTATCAAGTCATCTTTTGTTGGAAAGTATCGATACAAGAGTGGCTGAGTAATACCGATTCTTTTTGCTAAATCTCTCGTTTTTCCATCAAAACCAACTTCAGCAAAAAATTGAACAGCTTCATCAACAATTTCTTGTTCTCGGTCTCCTGGTGTTAACCTTTTTTTTGACTTTATTTTTGCTACTTTTGCCATAATTATTTACTACTTCACTGGAGCTGGTGTTTGCTCTATCGCATAAAGCTCAAGACTTGAAAGACTTGGTGTTTTTGGATCATAGGTCTCAGGAGCAGTAAAATACTTGGGATAATGCTTCTCAACATAATCCAAGACTTGCCGACTGTGGACCTCCTCCAAGTCCTCGCCTGAACCCATGAAGGCGGAATATAACATCTGCCCTGGCTCTTGTCCCATTAGCATCCATGGCAGGAACGGTGTAACCCTTCCCCAGGTGCCGTTAAAAGGCAATGTAGTATAGCTTGGATCCTGCATCTTCTGTGCATCAACATGGAACGCAAACATTTCTGAAACTGTAACCATTGGACCGTTGGATTCTCTCACCCACTTCTTTGGATCGAGTGCATTTGGGTAGAACAGATTAATGTGGATCTCCATGTCTATCCGATTCCCGCGTTGCTGCCAGGGAAGAATAAACGGGATTCTTGGCGGCTTTTCCTCATTGAGACCACCAAATGTTGGAGGTGAAGGAAAATAATCCTCAATCACATAATTAAATGGGTCATTGGCAATGTGGACTACGTCGACTGTTTCGTTTGTCATCGGATTCTTCCACTCTTCTAGAACTTCACCACTTCTTAGATCAGTATAAAGACCAACCTCTCTTAATATTTTTGCGTATGAACCGTCAGCCTGCTGCTCTAATCTAGAAACGCCAAATCCCTCTATGCCCACACAATCAATGATGGGCTTGTTAGGTCTCAAAGCCATAATATAGCCCTTGAACCATCCGATTTTCTGTTTTGACTCATCCAAATCGCCGTTCATCCTGGAATAAGCGAGTTTATTATCTGGGCCTTTGGTTAAATCTAAATAGGGACCATTGATAGCCTCTCCTCTTCCTCCACCATAGGCAGAGGGTAAGTCAGCCTTAGCCTGTTGAGAAAATGCACTAAGAGCTGCAGCGCCTGCACTCAAAGCTCCTAGATTACCTATATTCTTGAAAAACTCTCTTCGTTTCATATTTAAACCTCAATCAAATTTGAATTTTTTTTCTACGCTCCAAGAATAACAATAACAGCGCTAAAATTAAAAGGGCAAGATTTGCAAACCCAACCATTGTAAATGGCGCAGTTGGGCCAACGTTATCAAATAAATACCCTCCAATACTAGCAACTAAAAGAATGCCAATTGCTCCAAAAAAACTGAATCCACCAATGACAGCACCTCGACCCTTTGCTGGTGCAGCACTGCCAATCAATGATATCGCGGAAATATTCGCAAAAATTTCACCCAGCCCTAAAAGCGCTGCCCCGAAATACATTTCCTTACTGAAAATATCATCAATAAAACCAAGGTATAGATATCCACAGGCTGCAATAAACATAGAAATTGCCAAGGCCATGACACGATCAACTTTATCTATAAAAAAATTGATCAATACTGCTCCGGGAATAGCAAAAGCTTGAACCATCACATAAAAGCCAGTCGATAATTTAAATGCTTCAGCTCGACTCATATCCATGGAAATAGCCTCGTTAAATAACCACAATGAGAAAAAGGTACTGACCACTGACAAATCTCCTCTTGATACAACGCCAGCGGTATAGGCAAGCGCGACTCTTGGGTTTCTAGCCTCTTTAAATGCTATTGCTAATGTTGAAAAATAAGACCCTTTTTTGGTGACCTGAGCAGGCGCACCTTTTTTTAAATTGGTAAAAAGAACAGTAGAAACGATTAAAACCATTACAGCAGCACACCAAATTGTATATTGGCCTGATATCGCACTATCAAAACCTTGATTAACAAAATACTCCGGAAGTTTTCTAAAGCTTCCTATGATGAGAACCAGGCCTAAACCGTTCAAAATCGATGTGGTTGCAATCAGTTTTCCGCGAGTGCTCTCATGAACGTAATCATTAGCGGTTGTGGGTAGCATCACTGTATTGCAAGCACAACCTAGAGCAATAAAGACACGAAAAATGATGAGCTCAGTGCTATCTCCAGCAAGCGGATAAAGAAAATAGCCTATGCCGAGAAGAACAAACCCGGCGGAATACACAATTCTTCTGCCAACTTTGTCTGAAAATGCACCAGCTAAGCCGATCACACAGACCACAACTATCTCTTGCATTGCGGTGAGTTTACCCGCTAGGGCACCCGTTTCGTTTTGAGGAATCTCAAGTATATCGAACACCAGTGGGCCAAAGACATTTACTAATGCCATACTGGCAATACCAAAGAATGCACCAAAAAATAACGTGAAAAGATGACGCTTTTCAATATCTGGCATAAGAGTTATAGGGCCAAACTTTATCCCCATTTCTTCAATATTATTCTTTGACGATTCAACTGGTTGATTCATAATCACTTGATAAAATAAATATGTGGACAAAGCATAACAATAAAGACACGTCTATGATAAAGAAAATATTAAAAATAATTGGCTGGATTATTCTTTTCATTCTTCTATTTAGTCTATGGATGTTACAACGGATGGATACCTTTAAGACGATCACTAACAATACCCCAGAGATTTGTGAAAGTTTTGCAATGAATGGAAGCGCTGAGGATATTGAAATAGATTATGCAAGAGGAATTGCTTACCTGTCTATCCAAGACAGAGAAGCCTTGATTAAAGGAGAGAACACTCAGGGGTTTATAGGAAAAATTGATTTGAATAAAAAACCCTATAAGTTGGTCTCTGCCTTAACAAAACAACCCGAACACCTCAGACCGCATGGCTTGAGCTTACATATAGATAATAGAGGAAAGCGCCATCTCGCCATTATTAATCATCCAAAAAATAGAGGCGAAGAACCTGAAGTAATTGATCTCTTTTCTGAGACAAATAACGGGATGTTTGATTTTGTAAGGAGTGTCTCTGATCCATTGTTTCAGAGTCCAAACGATGTCCTTCTTGTCGATAAGGATAAATTCTATGTGGGCAATGATAAGGGCGGGGTAAGCACTTTAGATAAAATTCAAGAACAACTGGGCAGACCGATGTCGACGGTGGTCTATTTTGATGGAAAATCATCAAGAATTGCTATGGATAATTTATCGTCTGTCTCAGGAATTAACCTATCACCAGATCAGTTAACGGTTTATGCCTCAGAAACAAATGCGAAGAGAATGGCAATTCTAAAACGTAGCTTGATAGACGGATCAATGGTAAAAGTAAAAACAATAAAATTATCAGGCTCGCCCGATAATATCAATGTTCTAAAAGACGGGAGCTTAGTGGTGGCAAATATTCCTAAGGTATGGGCATTAATCCAGCATTTTATTGCCCTCCAAAACAATGAATATAAGCCTGCCCCGTCACAAGTCATTAAAATTGATTTTGATGATAAAGGTAACCATACCATTAAAGAACTCTTTATGAGTGAGGGTAATGATATGTCAACAACGAGTGTGGGAGTAATCTGGTCTGAAAAATTATTTATGGGTTCAATTGATGATAAGCAAATGTATATTTGTGAGTTATAGTTAAATATATGAGCGCAACAGCTGTAAATGATTTTGAATCACATGTCTCAAATGAGAGAACTCACTTATCTCAAGTGAGAAGAGCCTTTACAAAAAGCCTAGAAATTAAGAATGTTGACCCTGGCCTTGTACACTTTTATGTCGCTTGCTCAAATTACTTTGATTTCTCTTTGAAACGCTTAATAGATCAAGACTACATCCTTCATGATTTACTCTTACCTCATGTGGATGCTGACAATGAAGAGTATAAAAATAAACTTGAAAGCCTTTCAAATGGCTTAGGTGCTATGAAGGAATCCATGGTCCAACTGAATAATGCTAAAGATCAATTAGTCCAATCAGGTCTATATGAGATAGATTCATTTAAAAAAGAAGCAGCTCACTTTCTTGATGTCTTTATAAATATGCTGGCAACAAATCGTCATTCTACCTATGATTTAGAAAAACAAGTTTTCAAACCTGAAGATTGGAAACAAATTGCAGGGGTGACAGAAGAAAGCATTAATAGTGAAACAACTCTCTATAACGATGTAAAACTATCAGCCCCACAGGGTTGTGAGCCTGAAAGTTTTCCTCCAATAGGACATCATGAAAAACCAAAATAAATTATTGTCTTCAGTACTCTCTATTCTACTTATCTGTAGTTGGTTACCAAATAATGATTTACATGCGTTCGAGAATGATGAGCCCACAGTCCTTATTACCGGATCAAATAGGAATCTAGGGCTTGAATTTGTTAAGCAGTTTTCAAAAAAGAAGTGGAACGTTATAGCCACTGCAAGAGACCCAAAAGAAGCAGATGAATTACAAGAATATGCGGCAAATAATAATAATGTAGTTATTGAACTGCTTGATATAACTAACAATGAACACCTTGAGAATTTATCTTCTAAATACAAAAATCAAACCATAGATATTCTGCTTAATAATGCAGGATTAACTCCCAGGCATTTTTCAGCATTTAGAAAGTTGTCTGGTGTTGACGAAGACATCACTAGAATAAGTTTTGAGATTAATGCTTTAGGCACCATGAAGGTAATCCAAGCATTTATGAAAAATGTTGAACAATCAGAAAATGGGAAAATTATAGCTTTATCAAGCAAGGCAAGTTCATTCGGAGAGAGACTTAAGATTCCTATGATGTATAGCTATGCAATGAGTAAGGCTGCTCTAAATAGCTTGATTTATAGCCTTTCATTTGAAACCAAGAAAAAAGATGTAATCGCGATATCTCTCTCGCCCGGCATGGTTAATACAACACCAGGCACTTCTCTAATGGG
>CAYQEV010000017.1:19434-27492 GCA_964416745.1 uncultured Woeseia sp. | reverse complement strand
GATTTCTTATTGGTTACCAGACAATGTTTGAGATTTGATCGGACAGTTGCAATTTGGGCGAGTGCTGGAATTGCTACTGGAATTCTATTTCATTCTTTTATAGCAATTACCGGAGTTACTTTAATCATATCCTCCAACCCTGAGGTTTTTAGGTGGTTAAAGGTTTTAGCATCAATCTATATTGCTTATTTAGGCTATTTATCAATATTTAAATCATCAACATCAGTTAGCGATGAAGGCAAAAAAGACAATGAGAATTATGTTGGCTCATTCACGTTAGGTTTAATTACAAATATTTTAAACCCTAAGGCTATTTTATTTTTTATCACAGTCTTTACCGCGGTTGTGGATGCATCAACCACTCGATTATTACTTGGTATTTACGGGTTATACATGTCGATCACAACTTTCATCTGGTTTACTGGTATCTCTTACATCTTTTCAAATCAAGGGCTGAGAGATAGATATAAACAATTCATTCCATTCTTTGAAAAGGGCATTGGAATAGTGCTTATTATTATTGCTGTTGGATTAATTTTATAACAATGGGGTTTAATCTTCTTTTTTCATTGATCTCAGATGTCTATAATTGTTCTTCAATTATTTAGAAACGGAAAGTACTTAGCTAATGAATAAAGAATTTAAAAACTTTATTAATCGTTTAGAAAAAAGCAAAGACTCTTTCAGAACCAAGGCGACTGAAAAGAGGCATCATTCTGGGTATCGAACAGCCAGAGAAAATCTGGATGATTTAGCTGACCCAGACAGTTTCCTAGAATTTGGTGAGTTTGCTGTGGCTGCTCAAAGAAGTCGACGAGACTATGATGAATTACAAGAAGAGACTGCTGCTGATGGGATTCTGACTGGCTTTTGCACAATTAATGCTGGACAGGTTGATGAGAACAGAGCAGATGTTGTTGCCATAGTTTATGATTACTCTGTATTAGCGGGTACTCAGGGGTTCTTTCATCATCAGAAATTAGACCGTATTACAGAACAAGCCGAGAAGTTTAATTTACCCATAGTTATTTTCACTGAAGGCGGTGGTGGACGTCCCGGAGATGTGGATGTTACTACTCAAATTGCTGGACTTCATATTCCGTCTTTCTCTACCTGGGCAAGGTTGTCTGGTCATTGTCTTAAGATTGCTGTTAATAATGGCTATTGTTTTGCTGGAAATGCTGCACTTTTTGGGTGTTCTGATTTTCGGATTGCAACAAAGAATTCTTGGATTGGTATGGCTGGTCCGGCCATGATTGAGGGCGGCGGGCTGGGTGTGTTTGATCCAAAGGAAATTGGACCATCTGATATTCAAGAGCAAAATGGTGTCATTGATATTGTTGCTGAAGATGAACAAGAAGCCACTTTGATTGCCAAAAGACTCTTGTCTTATTTTCAAGGCCCAGTTGTAGACTACGCATGCAATGATCAAGCCAAATTAAGAGACATTATCCCTGAAGACCGACGCTGGGCATACCCAATAAGAGATATTATTGAGTTACTGGCTGACACAGACTCCTTTTTAGAGCTAAAGAAGAATTACGGAAGAAGCATCATCACTGGATTTATCAGAGTCGAAGGGCAACCGATGGCTCTTCTGGCCAGTGATTGCCAACAATTAGGCGGAGCAATTGATTCAGAGGCGGCAGAGAAAGCAGCTGAATTTTTAACAACATGTAATGCACATTCTCTACCCGTGGTTGTTCTTGCTGATACCCCTGGTTTTATGGTTGGTCCTGATAGCGAAGAACAAGGCGCAGTGAGGAGAATGGCCAAGTTATTTAATGCTGGTGCCAGTTTACAGACACCGGTCGTTGCGGTTTTTCTTAGAAAGGGATATGGATTAGGAGCGCAAGCATTAGTTGGTGGCAGTCTCCATGATCCTATCTATACGGTGGCTTGGCCAACGGCTGAATTCGGTGGTATGGGCTTAGAAGGAGCGGTTAAATTAGGTTTTAAAAAGGAACTGGAGGCAGAGACCGACAACGTTAAAAGAGAAGCTCTGTATAATGAACTGGTTGCACAGGCATACGAAAGAGGGAAGGCGATAGAAGCAGCAGCACACCTTGAAATAGATGCTGTTATTGATCCAGTAGATACTAGATCGATTATTTCTAAATCCATTAACATGGCACTGAATAAAAAAGGCTAAGGATGACAAACAAAAAACTAACAATCTTAACTTGCATGGACTCTAGGCTGGATCCGATAAAAACCTTTGGTATCGCAGAACGTGAGCCTCATATTATTCGCAATGCAGGAGGAAGGGCAACAGACGACGCTCTGAACTCTATAATAGTGTCTCAAAAAATTCTGGGCACTAAGGAATTTTGGGTAATTCATCATACCCAATGTCTTATGGGTAACATGACAGATGATTTGATGTCTGAGCTGCCTGACAGTGTAAGAAAAAGTGCTTTCTTAGATTTGGAGCAAAGTGTAATTGATGACGTCGATTTAATTAAGAATCATGAGTTATTACCAGATGATATTCAAGTCAGAGGTTTCATTTACGATCTTGAGCAAAATGAGCTTAAACCAATTATCTAAACCATGAGATTACCTATATTCCAAGTGGATGCCTTTACCGATAGGCTGTTTTCAGGCAATCCCGCTGCAGTTATTTTGATGTCAGATTCTGTATCAGAAGAGTTGATGCAATCCATTGCACTAGAAAATAATCTTTCTGAAACAGCTTTCATTGATTTGTCCAAGCAACCCTATGATATTCGTTGGTTTACACCAACCACAGAAGTAGATCTATGTGGCCATGCAACGCTGGCATCAGCAAAGGTACTGTTTGATGAAGTTCTTGATCAGACAATCAATGAAATAAATTTTCAATCAAAATCTGGTGCGTTAGGAGTGTTCAAAAAAGATAACCTGATTTTCCTTGATTTTCCTTCCGATACATCTGCAGAAGTCTTAGATAAGGCTTTTGTAAAAGATCTTTTAGGTTTTGAGCCGAATCATCTATTCAAAGGCAGTGACGATTATCTTGCTGTTTTTACAAGCGAGGACATTATTAACAATTTGGAACCTAACTTTTCAAAGATCTCTCAAATCAATTCTCGAGGTTTGATTGCCAGTGCACCTGGAGATCAAGTTGATTTTACTTCACGATGTTTTTATCCACAGCTTGGTGTTAATGAGGACCCCGTTACCGGATCTGCTCACACATTAATGATCCCTTATTGGAGCAAAATCTTGGGTAGAGATGAGATGATTGCGCAGCAATTATCTAAGAGAGGGGGAATCTTATATTGTGAGCATCAAGAAGAACGAGTCCTGATTGGTGGTAAAACAGCTATATACATGAGTGGTGAAATTAACCTCTAAGATTTAGCTTTAAAATACATTTGATTTTTTTCTTTTTACTCTTTAATTTCAACTGTTCGAGTAAAGAAATCTACAGGAGCAAATTATGAAAAAAATAATAATATCTTTGATGGTGTTTCTTATGACCCCATTAATAGCACAAGCTGATGGTCATGAAACTTCAGGACCTGGAGAAGGAAGTTTTACAACATTCATGGTTCAAGCACCAGATGTCTCAGCGTATATTAAATATTTAAAAAATAATCCAGAGCTTTTTAGTGGATTTGATGCTACCGCTGCTGGTGTTTGTGTCACCATAACAGGCCAAGATTATCATGGAGAAATGTTCGTTTGGAGTGCTTATGCTGATGTAACAGGGGCCATGGCAGAAACCACAGCTTATGATCCTGATCAAGCACCAAAAGAATTAGCAGATCTCAGAACCCCTAAATATAGGTTGGCATGGAAGCCTTTAAAATCATTTGTTTTAAGTCCTGGCTTTGAACGAGTGACGCGTGTAAAAATTAAACCTGAAAACGTTCCCGCTTATATCGCTGCAGCAACCAAGCTCGAAGCAGCAATTAGAAATGCCGGGCATGATTTTAATATGGGTATTTTCCAACCTCTTGGCGGAGGTGTTCATGAAACAGGAACTTTTTTATTGCGGGGCATATCACCGAATTCTACTGAAGCCGGCAGACTTATAGATGAGTATTTTGCAGGAGCAGAATGGGGGCAGCACTACCTTAAGGCTAGCTCACTCATTGATGAGGTTGTGAGGGACACTTACGAATCATGCCAGCAAATTTTTACTGCTGAACAATAAGATTGATTAGCGTTACAAAATATTTTATTAGGAGAAAAATTAAATGAAAATATTTTACAGTTTATTAACTATAACTTTTATATTGTGTCCAAATGTTTATGCGAGCTCACATTCTCATTCGCATGATGACTCAGATCATAAGCATTATAGCAATCAAGAGATCATGGAAATTGCGATGTTAGCGGCTCCGGAAAACGTCAGTGGCAATGCAACCATAATGGCAGCAGACGGGGCCATTTTAAAAGAAGGGACTAACGGCTGGGTATGTATGCCTGGAAGCCCACCTAATGAAAATGTTAATCCAATGTGTGTGGATCCTGCATGGCAAAATTGGCTGCAAGAATATATGAAAGCAGTCAATGGCGAAGCATATGAATATGATTCAGAGTCTGCTTCTTTTGGTGTTTCGTATATGTTGGTTGGAGATATTGCAGTAGATAATAATGAGCCGTTCAATCAGGACCAAAGTAAAGGTGTCTGGGTAGCTGAACGCCCACATTTGATGTTACTTTTGCCAGCAAGCATGATGAAGGACTTGCCTACAGATCCTTATGCTGGCGGACCTTATGTGATGTGGGAAGGCAATGACTTTGTTCATGTAATGGTGCCACTTGAGGTGACGGAACCTCTTAAGTAAATTCTCTTGTTAGATCAGGAATTTAATCCTCAATTAAGTCCTTCAGAGATGCTCGAATTGGGCATTTTTGGAGGATGGTATTTTAAAGGTGATATTTCTGAATATCCGAAGGAGTGGTTTGTCAGTGCTAAAATTAGTCACACTGGATTTGATTCAACACTGAATTATTTTAAAGTAGCTTCTGGGCAAGCTATGTCTGTATGGAAAGATAAGGGTTGGATTACTTCTGAAGACCCTTTAGGTTGGTTTCAATGGTATTGTCGATATTCTTTGGGACGTAGAATCTCAGAGGTGGATGAGTTTCAAATAAAGCGATGGAGAGCCTTTGGGCCTAGACACATTGGCGGTATAAAAAACAATTGTGAACCACACGATATTCGGTGTCGACCTAAGCAAAGACAAGCTCTTTTACAATGGGCTTATGACCCCTTTATTTAAAATATAGATAAGTTGAAAAATTTATGTTTTATTAATTGTATTGATATTTTTTTACTTAAGGGAGATCTTAATGTTTTTAATTAAAAAGCTAATGTTAGTAGGTGTTTTATCTATAGCCTTTCTAATTCCAAACTCTAATTATGCAAGCACAATCATTCATGCTGGAAAACTGATTGACGGTAAAGCAAATACTGTTCGGTCAAAAATGACGATTGTGATTAACGAGAATCTCATCACCGATATCATAAAGGGCTATAAAAACCCTAAAGACGACGACACTTACCTGGATCTAAAGGACCACACTGTTCTTCCAGGATTGATGGATATGCATGTTCATTTTGGGGGTGAATACCAATCAAAAGCAGAACGACCTTCTAAAGTTGAGAAAGAGATGCAAGCTATTCTTGCGACCCAACATGCTAGAGTAACTTTCCATGCTGGTTTCACAACTGTAAGGCAAGTTGGGGATAGCGGTATGGTTGCTATCAGTCTTAGAGATGCTATCAATCAAGGCAAAGTTGTTGGCCCAAGAATACATACCTCTGGAAAAAGTTTAGCCACCACCGGCGGTCACGCAGATCCCACTAATGGCAGAGCTGCTGATGCTTATCACTATCCGTTACCAGAGGATGGGGTTGTTAATGGCCCTTATGAAGTCTATACAGCAGTCAGACAAAGATATAAAGACGGAGCTGATGGCATAAAAATCACAGTCACAGGTGGCGTATTAAGTGAAGCTAAATCAGGTGATAACCCTCAGTTTACTCAAGAAGAAGTCAATGCTGTTGTAACTGCTGCTAAAGACTATGGAATGTGGGTTGCGGTTCATGCACACGGCGCAGAAGGAATGAAGCGTGCTATTCGAGCTGGCGTTGATTCCATAGAACACGGGACCTTCATGGATGAAGAAGCCATGGAACTTATGATTGAAAATGGAACTTACTATGTACCAACAATTTCTGCTGGAGAGTTTGTGGCAGCAAAGTCTAAAATAGATAATTATTTTCCAGAAATAGTTAGGCCTAAAGCAGCTAGTGTGGGCCCACAAATTGGCAACACTTTTTCTAAAGCTTATAAAAAAGGCGTAAAAATAGCTTTTGGCACTGATGCCGGTGTCCAACCCCATGGAACCAACTGGGAAGAATTTGTTTTTATGGTAAAAAATGGAATGCCTGAAATGGAAGCCATTCAATCTGCCACCATGGAAACTGCAAAACTTTTAAGGATTGATGACACCTTAGGATCAATAGAAACAGGGAAAATAGCTGATATTATTGCTGTTAAAGGAGACCCAATAAAAGATATTTCAGTGCTCAAAGATATCGCTTTGGTTATTAAGGACGGCAAAGTCTACAAGTAGATTTCAAAAAATGATCACAGGGCCTTTTGACTCATTAAGAGAGTATATAAATACTCTGGAAGCTAATGATCGACTGATCAGAATTAAGCAAATGGACCAAGATAAGTATGAGGCCACAGGCTTTGCTTATCGATTAGTTAAAGAGTATGGATACGATCTTGCCCCAGCTTTTCTAATTGAAAAAATAAAGATAAACAATCAATGGGTGAATGGTCCAGTGATAGGTAATCTTTTTGGTGGTTGGGATGCTGAAGCATTAATTTATGGTGTTGAAAAATTAGGTGAGTCACAACAAAACTCTCGTATTAAAACTTTTAAGCACTTGGAAAGACTGCATAAAGAAAATAATGGATGGCCTAAAATTTCACCCGTCACAATAGATGATCAAAACGCACCCTGTAAAGAAAATATAGTTTTAGGTGAAGACGTTAATATTTTAAAGTTTCCTTGGTTGCAGACAAATCCTGCTGATGCCGGAAGATATATTAATGCAGCTACTATATTTATTGAAGATGAGGAGCTTGGAAGAAATGTTGCCACCTATCGTTGTCAGGTTAAGAGCAAGAATAAAATTGGTTTCAATGCTGAGATTAGGCAAAACGCTTGGAGTTTTTTAACTAAGATGAAAGAGAGAGGTCAAACTAAAGCATCTGTGGCCATTACAAATGGAGTCGACCCAATAACTTTTACTCTAGGTGCTTCAAAGATTGCTAAATTGGGAGAAGATGAGCTTGATTACGTCGGCGGTATCAGAGGTAAGCCAGTAGAAATGGTTAAATGTGAGACCAATAATATTTTAGTTCCTGCACAATCTGAAATTGTTTTAGAAGGTGAAATTCCTCTCGATAAGATGGAGGAGGAGGGCCCCTATGGAGAAATGTATGGGTTTATGGGATTAAAGAAAAATGAGAATTTTTATATGGAAATTAAAGCCATTACTCATAGAACTAATCCTTGGGTTGTTAATTCTTTTGCTGGAGTGACAAAAATATCTCCAAGTATTCTTCAAACGGTAGGCAATTTTATAGATTACAAAACCTTTATTCCTAATCTGGTTGATATTTACCGGCCAGCTGAGAGCACAGGGGTTTTAACTGCTAGCATCAAGAAAGATAAGTCAGGAGAAGGTATGGAGGCAGGAAAAATTCTTGCTGAGAAAGATTTCTTTGCAAAAATGATTATTGTTGTTGATGAGGATGTTGATGTGTACGATAAAAACGAAATATTTCAAGCTTTGGGTACTCGTTGGCAGCCTTATCCTGCCGCAAAGATTATAGAAAAAATGAGGGGTATGCCTCTAGATGCAAGTGCTCCAGAGCGTTTTAGCACCAGTAAAATCATCATAGACGCGACTCGACAACTCAAAGATGAAGGCGGACCGTCTGTTTGGCCTGATATATCTAAAGTCATGTTAGAAGAGATGAGCCCAGAAACTACTGAGTTAGTTGATAAAAATTGGTTAAAATACTTTAAAGACTA
>CAYQEV010000017.1:0-19334 GCA_964416745.1 uncultured Woeseia sp. | reverse complement strand
TTTGGACAAGATTGGGGTGGCCTGATTGGCCTAAGAGTGATTGCTGATCATCCAGAGCGATTTGATCGTGTCATTATCTCTAATACCGGTTTACCGTATAGGCCTGATGTTCCAGAAGAGATTGTTCAGCAAGTTAAAGAGTTTAGAGAAAATGCTAAAACTCCCACCTTGCCTGAAATGGCAAGAAAATTAAGGACAACCGATAAAGATCAGGGATTAAGTTTTGCTTACTGGCAGAAATATTGTTGGGAAACCAAGGACATCCCTATAGGATTCATGATGTCATCTATGTTAGAGCGAAAGAGAAGTAAATTATCCACAATGTTGGATTTATTATTTATCAATCTAGGTCTTAAAGACGTATCACCTTTTCAAACCGAGCTGGGAAAAGCATACGCAGCTCCGTTTCCCAATCAATCCTATAAAATGGGCCCCAGAGCTATGCCAAGCCAAGTTCCAACGATGCCAGACGATCCTTCACTGGAAGCACAAAAAAAAGCATGGGAGTTTTACAAAACATTCGAGAAACCTTTTCTTTGTGCTTTCTCTGATAACGACCCTGTGACCCGAGGCGCTGATCGCCAGTTTCTAAATGTGGTCCCAGGTGCACAAGGACAGCCTCATACAACTGTCGAGCGAGGCGGTCATTTCATTCAAGAAGAAAAGCCTGAAGAGATTGCATCAATTATCTCTACATTTATTAACTCAACTTAATAAGAGAGCAGCCTATGAAAGTCGAAAATAAATTAAGACCAAATGCTAAGCAGATGGCTGGATTTCTACTTGGCGATACAAAAACAACCATCCACATGGTAAATTTATTAAAGTTTAAAAATAAAGCCGAGTATAAAGACGGAAGAGAAACAGAGTTAACCGGAGAAGAAGCCTATCAAATATACGCTAAGGAAGTTCAAGAACATCTTCGGAAAGTAGGTGGAAAAATTATATTTTCTGGCGAAGTGAGTCGATTAGTTCTTGGAGAAGTTGAAGAGCTCTGGGATTGGGTTGCAGTTGCAGAATACCCAAGCAAAAAAGCCATGCGCTCCATGATCATGAATAAGGAATATCAAAAAAGTGAAGAGCACCGAAGCGCCGGTTTAGCAGGCCAATTAAATATAGAAACCAGGCCACATCAATGAAATTAGCGAAGTACATCATTGCTGTAGTGATTGTAATTCTTATAGCAAGTGTAATTTTACCAAGACTGCCTAGTGTGCAAGATAGACTTATGATTGTTGGAGTTAATGATGCGATGAACTCTTCCATAGATTTGCATGATGACTCGCTCACTGCCTTAGTGTGTGGTTCTCGTGCACCATTACCAAATCCGAATAGAGCTGAAGCATGTATCTTAATAAATGCAGGTGGAAATTATTATGTGGTTGATGTTGGTGATGGCAGTGTTAGTAATTTGAGGGACTGGAGAATTGATGGAAGCAAGATTAAAGCCACATTACTCACCCATCTTCACTCTGATCATATTGCTGATCTTGCAGATTTGCATATGGCCACTTGGATCACACAATCCAGACCAAAAAAATTAGATGTCTTTGGTCCAGCTGGAGTTGAGTTGGTTACACAAGGGTTTGAAGATGCATATCAATTAGATTACCAATACAGAAATGAACATCATGGCAATGAAGTTGCTCCGCTTGAGGTTGTAGGCTTTGATCCTCATCCGATTGATTTATCAAACCCGGTCATTATTAACAAAAACGGTTTAAAGGTTACAGCTTTTGCAGTTCCACACGATCCAGTAAAACCTGCTTTAGGCTATCGTTTTGATTATATGGGCCGGTCCATTGTGATCAGTGGGGACACCAAGTACAGCGAAAATCTAATCAAAAACGCCGAAGGCGCTGATGTACTATTCCATGAAGCTCAAGCAAATCATATTTTAAAAATCATGGAGGATGCAGCCAACAATGCTGGCCGCCCTTTGGGAGCAAAGATTTTTCAAGATATTTTGACTTATCACACCACCCCTGAGGAAGCTGCCAAAGCAGCAAATCTTGCTAATGTAGACCACTTAATTTTCTATCACTTGGTTCCTGCTCCATTAAATAGCTTAATGGAGACAGTTTTTTTTCGAGGCGTCAATAAAATAAGAAAAGAATGGACTGCTGCAGAGGATGGCACCATGGTCAATTTACCAATAGACAGTGATGAAATAATTATTTCAAACATTAATTAATTTGAAACCAACTCATGAATACTTTATGGAGCTTGCTCTAGAGCAAGCTAAAAAAGCTGAAATCAGTGGAGAGGTCCCTGTCGGTGCAGTTTTTGTTGATAATGAGAAAGTTATAGCGGTTTCAGGCAATCAACCTATCGGCCTAAATGACCCGACCGCTCATGCAGAAATATTAGCGCTTAGAAAAGCTGCTGATATAAAAGGGAACTATAGGCTTGGGGGCTCTCTTTATGTCACTCTTGAACCCTGCATCATGTGTATGGGAGCCCTGATCCATGCAAGAATAGAACATTTAATATTTGGAGCTTATGATCAAAGAGCAGGCGCTGCGGGAACAATTTATGATTTTTCAGATTCATCGCATCTGAATCATAAATTTGAAGTTCTTGGAGGCATGTTAGAGAAAAAGTGCCTAAGTTTGCTCAAGGATTTTTTTAAAGACCGGCGCTAGAGTCTAAAAGATAAGTTTCTTTTACAAGGTTTAAAACTTAATACTGGGACTCGATGTAAATATCTTCAGCGTCTTGATGATAGAGCAATCTCTTTGAAACTAAGATTCTTAAATTTAAATATGCCTCCAGGCGTCAATGAATTTGAAATTTGCTTGCGCCAGTCATAGTGCATACCTAAATCTCCTGGCTTGGGCTGGCTAATTTTAAAAATTACAGTGTAGGTTTGATCAACAGCTCCAGGTAATCTGATGTTCTGTGCGTAGTGAAGATTATCTGAGATGTTAATATGAGGTGTTAATGTTACCGATGATGACTCATTGGTTTGTTCGTTGGTAACCACTGCTTGAACATCTAAATAAGCAACATGGCCACTTGTTGGAGACCCTGATGGTGCATTGTCTGACCAGTTGGCAAGCACTTCTAGGTGAACGTCAGTCTGATTTTCATCTAGGTAAAATTTAGTAGGTTGGACGTCATCCTTAATTCCACCTTCAAAAATTAAATCAATCCCAGGTTCCATTGAGGATTTACCAATAAACATTTCCGGTGATGCGTTTAA
Source organism: uncultured Woeseia sp. (assembly GCA_964416745.1). Classification (GTDB taxonomy): domain Bacteria; phylum Pseudomonadota; class Gammaproteobacteria; order Steroidobacterales; family UBA11654; genus CACPJA01. The sequence continues at coordinate 16,129 of CAYQEV010000017.1, read as the reverse complement.
CTCTAAGGTGAAAAATCCTAGAAGAAAAGTTAAAAAATAATGACGACCTTTAATTTGCATTGTTTACTTCTATTAACTGGTAAAGTAGAAAATACCTAACAAAATCAGAGTAGTTGAGATGGTGCCTTTAATAATAAAAAATAGAACTGATCCTTTAAGGGTGTAGCTCAGGATCTTTTTTTTATTCGATTTTAGCTTTTCTAACAACTCAAAAACTCATTATTCATTGAAATTAATATACATAGTAATGATAATCATTCTCATTTCAATTAATTTTTTTTAAGGATCTAAATGAACAAGACGATTTTGGTTTTTATTAGGTTTTTCCAGCACGATAATAACCCTCTAAATAAAATTCTAGGTTATAATTCCACTTATATTTATTGATAGTTTAATCAAACTCGATGGCAACAAAAAATCTATATAAAATTACTTTTACCAATCAAGGTAAACTCTATGAGGTTTATGCTAAAAGTGTATCTAACAGTAATTTACTTGGATTTATTGAAATAGAGTCATTGGTATTTGGAGAGAAAACTTCTTTGGTTGTCGACCCATCGGAAGAAAAAATAAAAACAGAATTTGAAGGCGTTAAGCGCACCTACATACCAATGCATTCTGTTTTGAGAATAGATGAAGTTGATAAAGAAGGTGTTAGTAAGATCAGCAAAGCAGAAGGCAATAATGTTACACAATTACCCAACACTGTCTTTGTCCCTGATGGTAAGTCAAAAACTTAATTATCCAACTCAGGAGTGAATGATGCTCACCATTGAAGGGCCACCATCTCACTCACCTTATCGACTGAATCAACTTTTAATTGAGTTACAGAATATTGATGCATCCATCACCTCAATCGGTGCTCGATATATACATTTTATTAGTAACGATAAAGACTTAACTGACAAGGATTATGATGTCTTGAATCCGCTACTAAGCTATGGACCTGATTGGGATCTTGGTCCAAGCAAAGGCGATAAAATAATAGTTATTCCTAGGATTGGTACCACCTCTCCATGGTCCAGTAAAGCCACAGATATTGCACACGGGTGTGGATTGTCCAGCATCAATAGAATCGAGCGAGGATTAATCTACACATTAGTTGACTTAACTGATGACGACTCTCTAAGAACTCATTGTTTTGCCGCACTCTATGATCGAATGACTCAGCAAGCAATAACACAATTTGATCAACTGGACAGTATGTTTGATATTGATCAGCCTCAATCATTCACAACAATCTCAATACTCACTGAAGGGATCAAGGCTTTAGAAGCAGCAAATATTGAATTAGGTTTAGCCCTTAACAACCAGGAAATGAATTATCTAGTAGAACAATTCCAAATTTTAGAAAGGGACCCAACGGACGCTGAATTGATGATGTTTGCTCAAGCCAATTCTGAGCATTGTCGCCATAAGGTTTTTAATGCTGAATGGACAATAGATGGAAAGCCAGAACAATACAGTCTGTTTGATATGATCAAACACACCTATCAATCAAATTCTGAAGGTGTTCTATCGGCCTACAAGGATAATGCTGCTGTCATGAGTGGAGGCCCAGGGCACTGGTTTATGCCATCAACTAGTGACCAAAGCTATTCATTTATTGAAGACAATATTCACACTATGATGAAGGTAGAAACTCATAATCATCCCACAGCCATATCACCTTATCCTGGAGCTGCTACAGGCTCAGGTGGAGAAATTAGAGATGAAGCAGCCACTGGCAGAGGTGGAATGCCTAAAGCCGGTTTAACAGGCTTTGCTGTTTCTCATTTGCGAATACCCGACTACATTCAGCCTTGGGAGAAGAGTATTGGGAAACCAGACCGGATTGCTTCTGCCCTCGAAATTATGACAGAGGGACCTATTGGCGGAGCTTCTTTCAATAATGAGTTTGGTCGTCCAAATATTCTCGGGTTTTTCAGAACCTTCGAGTTTTCTGAGAATCCAAGTACAAACAACGCATGGGGTTATCATAAACCTATTATGATAGTCGGAGGGTTGGGTAACATATCCGAATCTTCTGTTAATAAGTTAGACACAGAAAAAGATTCTTTGATTATTGTCTTAGGGGGCCCATCTATGCTCATAGGATTAGGTGGGGGATCTGCATCATCTCTTAATGCTGGGGTTAGTAATGAGGATTTAGATTTTGCTTCAGTTCAAAGAGACAATGCTGAGTTAGAAAGACGAGCCCAAGAGGTCATAAATCGATGTTTCAGCCTAACCTTAGATGAAGAATACAAGGGAGAGAATCCAATTATCCTGATTCATGATGTGGGTGCGGGAGGCCTGTCAAATGCAGTTCCAGAAATTATAGATCACAGTAAGATGTCTGCGGATTTAGAGTTAAGGAAAATATTTAATGCTGAACCGGGTTTGTCGCCATTAGAAATTTGGTGTAACGAGGCTCAAGAACGCTATGTTCTTTCCATTAACCCTGAGCACTTAGATTTATTTGATGAGATCTGTCAACGAGAACGCTGTCCTTATGCCGTTATCGGCAAAGTCAATAATCACGGCTTTTTGAAAATGAATGATTCACATTTTGATAATTCACCAATTGACATGCCGATGGATGTACTTTTTGGGAACCCACCGAAAACTCAATTATCTATAAGTAGAGAATCAACAAATTTGCTTGATGACTCAATGCAGGGTATCTCGATTCGTGAAGCGTGCGAACGAATTTTAAGATTCCCTACAGTGGCTGATAAAACCTTCTTAATTCATATTGGAGATCGAACAGTTGGCGGACTAGTTTCTCAAGATCAATTTGTAGGGCCCTGGCAAGTGCCAGTAAGTGATGTTGGGGTTACCTTAAAAGATCATTACTCTAAGAAAGGGGAGGCAATGGCAATGGGGGAGAGAACACCAGTAGCCACAATCAATCCTGCTGCTTCTGGAAGACTTGCAGTGACTGAAGCCATAACAAATATTTTAGCTGCTCCCGTCAATGATATCTCTGACATAAAATTTTCAGCCAATTGGATGTCATCAATTAAGACAGATATTCAAAAACAGGCTCTTTTCGACACTGTTCAGGCGATAACTTTGGATTTTTGTAGCAAAATTGGTCTAACTATACCTGTAGGTAAGGACTCATTGTCTATGCAGACCACTTGGAGTGAAGAGAATACAGACAAAGAAATTACAGCGCCCCTATCACTCATTATTTCAGCGTTTGCACCTATTGATAATGTAACAAAGACAATTACTCCACAATTGAAAGAGTCCAATAATAGTTTGCTGATCTTAATTGATTTAGGTGAAGGGAAGAACAGATTAGGCGGATCATGTCTGGCCCAAGTTTATTCCCGATCATTGGGAGAACCCGCTGATTTGGAGAACCCTTTTTGTCTGACAGATTTTTTTAATGCGGTAACTGAACTAAAATCTTTGGATAAAATTATGGCCTATCATGATCGCTCAGATGGTGGTTTATTTGCCACCCTTTCTGAGATGGCATTTGCAGGAAATATGGGTGTTAATATTGATCTTAAGACAGCCTCGAAAGAAGAAAGTATAAGTTTGCTGTTTGCTGAAGAGGCAGGTGCTGTAATTCAAGTTAATGCTTCAGATCTGGACCTCGTTATGGAGATTTTAGGAAAGTATTCTCTCGATCAGTCCGCTGTAGTGATTGGCGAGCCTACCCCATCTAAACAAATCAAAATTCAGACCAACCATGATTATACTGAGAGTTTTGAATTAAGAGCATTGAGAGAGATGTGGTCTGAACTTTCTTTTAGGATGCAGTCAATTCGTGATAACCCTGAATCTGCCAAAGAAGCTTTTAATGCTCTACTTGATGATAATGATCCAGGTTTGAGTTCCACAATTACATTTAGTCAGCCACATCAAGAAGACTTAATAAAATTTAAAGACCAGCGACCAAAAGTAGCTGTTCTTAGAGAACAAGGCGTGAATAGCCATGTGGAGATGGCAGTGGCATTCCATAGAGCAGGTTTTGAAGCAATTGATGTGCATATGACAGACATTATTAGTGGCCGTATTGGTTTAGATGATTTTAAAGGTTTGGTTGCTTGTGGAGGCTTTTCATATGGTGATGTCCTAGGAGCAGGAGGAGGGTGGGCAAAATCTATATTATTTAACCCATATGTCCGAAATATGTTTGAGGCTTTCTTTAATCGCTCTGACACTTTTACATTAGGTGTATGTAATGGATGCCAGATGTTATCCCATTTGAGGAATATTATTCCAGGTGCAGATCATTGGCCACGATTTGTTAAGAATTTATCAGAACAATTTGAAGCTCGGTTAAGTTTGGTTGAAGTCACCAAGAGTCCGTCTTTATTTCTTAAAGGTATGGAAGGGTCAATACTACCAATAGCCACCTCGCATGGCGAAGGCCGAGTTGAGTATTATCATAATGATGACCACAATCAATTGAACCAACACAATCAGGTAATCGTTAGATATGTTGATAATTATGGACAGCCTACAAACCAATACCCTTCTAACCCGAATGGGTCAATAGATGGTGTTGCCGGATTTTGCTCTGAAGACGGAAGAGTAACTGTTATTATGCCTCACCCAGAAAGAGTTATCAGGAGCGTGCAGCATTCATGGTCTTCTAGCGATTGGGATGATAATGGCCCTTGGCTAAAAATTTTTCATAATGCTAGAGAATGGATTGACTAAAGCTCACCATTTTTTACAAAAATAATCGATCTATTTAAATGAAGTAAGTAGAATCTTCATACCAACTTAAAAACTAATTAAATATGAATATGAATAAAATAATTGATGATCTTGATCCTGAATTAGCAAAAGCAGTAAAGCAAGAACAACAAAGACAAGAAGAGCACATTGAGCTAATTGCTTCTGAAAATTATGCAAGTCAAGCAATTATGGATTTACAAGGATCAGTGCTCACCAACAAATACGCAGAAGGCTACCCTGGTCGACGCTATTATGGTGGCTGTGAGCATGTTGATAAGGCTGAAGTCATAGCTATTGAAAGAGCTAAAGAATTGTTTCAGGCAGATTACGCTAATGTTCAACCTCATTCTGGCTCACAAGCTAATATGGCAGTGTATATGTCGTTGCTTGATCCAGGAGATACTATTCTAGGGATGAGTCTTGCTGATGGTGGCCATTTAACTCATGGAGCTAAAGTCAATTTTTCGGGAAAGTTATATCGTTTTATATCCTATGGGTTGAATTCAGAGACTGGAGAAATTGATTATTCTCAAGTGGAAAGGTTAGCTAAAGAACATTCACCAAAAATGATTGTCGCTGGATTTTCAGCCTATTCTCGAATTGCTGATTGGGAAAGATTTAGAATAATAGCTGATTCAATTGGCGCATATTTAATGGTTGATATGGCTCATATTGCAGGTTTAGTTGCTGCTAATTGTTACCCAAATCCTGTGCCTATTGCTGATGTAACAACCTCGACCACTCATAAAACTTTAAGAGGACCTAGGGGTGGAATAATTTTAGCAAAAGACAATGAAGAAATTCATAAAGCCATTAATAAACAAGTTTTCCCAGGAACACAAGGTGGACCATTAATGCATGTTATTGCGGCAAAGGCTCATGCTTTTCTAGAAGCAATGCACCCTGATTTTATTGGTTACCAAAAACAAGTTATTGCAAACGCTAAACTCATGGCTAAATTATTCCAAGACTCAGGATATAGCATTGTTTCTGGCGGTACAGATTGCCATTTATTTTTAGTTGATCTCACCAATCAGTCTATCACTGGAGCAGATGCAGAAACCGCTTTAGGGCAAGCAAACATTACATTGAATAAAAATTCTGTACCCAATGACACTAAGTCACCAATGGTAACCAGTGGTTTAAGGATTGGAACACCTGCAATTACAACCAGGGGTTTTGGCCATGATGAAATTGTTACCTTAGTTGGAATGATTGATTCGGTGTTAAAGAATCTAGATGACGAGGCAACAATTGCTTCCATTAAAGCAGAGGTCACGACACTTTGTCAGAGATTTCCTGTGTATATTTCCTAGCCGATTATGTTTTGCCCCTATTGCGGTAATCAGGAAACCAAAGTGATTGATTCACGCTTAGCTGGTGACGGATATCAAATAAGAAGAAGAAGAGAATGCTTAAAATGCACTGAGCGTTTTACTACATTTGAGTCAGCTGAACTGGTTCTACCTAAACTAGTTAAAAGAGATCAATCAAGAGAACCTTTTAATGAAAGCAAATTAAGAAATGGGATACTGACTGCAACTGAAAAAAGACCAATCAGTATAGAAGTAATAGAGGAGCTTATTTCAAGAGTTGTTATGAAGGTTCAAAAGTTAGGAGAACGAGAAATACAATCAAGAAAATTGGGTGAAATTGTGATGCAAGAACTTAGGGAAATTGATGAAATTGCTTTTGTTAGGTATGCCTCAGTTTATAGAAGGTTCCAAGATGTAGAGGAATTTGAGAAGGAAATTGAATCACTTAGAGACACCCCTTCAGCCACAGATGCTCGCTCACAGATCTCTATTTTCCCTGAAGAGGAAGATGATGAATGACTCTGATGGGCATCAAAAGTTCATGCATCATGCTCTTAAGTTAGCAGAAAAAGGCATGTTTAGTTGTAAACCAAATCCAAGAGTGGGTTGTGTAATCGTTAAAGATAATAAAATTGTTGGTGAGGGTTGGCATAGAAAACCAGGAGAAGATCACGCTGAAATCATAGCAATTAGACAAGCCTCAGAGGCTGCACGAGACGCCACAGTTTATATTTCTTTGGAGCCTTGTACTCATGAAGGCAGAACTCCACCTTGTGTCGATGCATTGGTTAAGGCAAAGGTTAAAGAAGTGGTTTTTTCAATAATTGATTCAAACCCTAACGTGTCTGGTCAAAGTGTAGGCATCTTAGAAGCCAATGGGATTAAAACTACACAGGGGATACTTGAGGATGAAGCCAGAGATTTAAACATGGGTTTTCATCAACGCATGGTCATAGGAAAACCTTATGTCAGAACAAAAATAGCTGCCAGTATTGATGGTCGAACAGCGCTCTCTAACGGAAAAAGTCAGTGGATTACTTGTAAGGAATCACGACAAGATGTTCAGCAATGGAGAGCCAGAAGTTGTGCTGTCCTTACTTCAAGTCAAACTGTTTTGATGGATGACCCATCAATGAATGTTAGGTTGCCAGATTTTGATGATGATAATCAACCGTCAAGAATTATAGTGGATAGCCGCTTACGAACTAATGGTGAAGAAAAAATATTCACTTTAAGAGGGGAAAGTGTCGTTTACACATTAATGGAGTCTTTTGGAGAGGAGAGGGACAATCTAGTGAGAGTTGATGCAGATAATGACCATGTGAGTTTAACCCAAGTTTTTAATGACATGGCAATCAAAGAATTTAATGAAATATTAATTGAGGCAGGATCACAACTTAACGGGGCACTGCTACAAGAAGATTTAGTTGATGAGATTATTATTTATATTGCCCCTTGTGTTCTGGGAAATGGCTCAAAAGGAATGTTTGATCTGCCTATTTTTTCTGATTTATCAGATAGATTTAATTTTCATTTCGACTCTATTAATCAAGTCGGAACGGATCTAAGGATAATATTGAAGAAATAGCAAACATATATTCTAATTATAGCTATTGACGACCTTATAGAATTTGATATGTTAGCCAGACATATCGAAGGAATCTTTAAAAAAATAAAAGAAAGATGAACAAAACAGATCAAGAAACCGTTAATTTTGCATCCATTGAGCAGATTATCCACGATATACGCTCAGGTAAAATGGTCATTATTGTTGATGATGAGAACCGAGAAAATGAAGGTGATCTTATGATTGCTGCTGACAAAGTGAAGCCAGAAGATATAAATTTTATGACTCACAATGGCAGAGGCCTCATTTGCCTTACTTTGACAAAAAGCAGGTGCAATAAGCTGCACTTGCCTCTTATGGCTACTGAGAATTATGATCTAGAATCTACCAATTTTACAATTTCAATAGACGCCTCAGTAGGGATTACAACTGGTAGCTCAGTTCAAGATAGAACGAGAACAGTAAAGGCTGCCATTGCTCCAAACGCAAAACCTGAAGACATAAAACAACCTGGCCATCTTTTGCCATTGATGGCGGATCCGGGTGGAGTGCTTATCAGAGCAGGACACACAGAAGCAGGATGTGATTTGACGAGACTTGCTGGATTAACTTCAGCAGCAGTGATCGCAGAAATCTTAAATGAAGATGGCACCATGGCAAGAAGACCCGAACTCATCAATTTTGCTAGAAAACATCAAATCAAGATTGGCACTATAGCTGATTTAATTCAATATCGTATTGCAAACGAATAGACTATTACAAATTCATCACTCAATTAAAATATTAGTGGTTTAAAGTGTTGAGTTTTAGTGAAAAGAATGAAGATAATAAGAAGACCAAAAAATAATGATCCAATGTTCAAGAATGGGTCCGTTATTACTATTGGTATCTTTGATGGAGTTCATTTAGGCCACCAGTCCTTAATCAAAAAACTTAAGCAGAAATCGGTGCAGATGGGCCTGCCATCTATTGTATTTAGTTTTGAACCAACGCCGAATGATTATTTTTCTAAGAAACAAAATAAAAGATTAACTTCATTAAGAGATAAACTCAGATTGATTGATGAATTTCAGATCGATTATCTCTACTGCCCACCCTTTGATTCAACAATGGAAAATCTATCACCGAATCAATTTATAACAAAGCATCTGATTAACTTGTTTAATCCTAGATACATGGTTATTGGCGATGATTTTAGGTTTGCAAAAGACAGAAAAGGCTCTATCAAAGATCTTGTAATTACAGGACAGTCTAATAATTTTGAAGTTGAGCAAATTACTAGCATCGTTGATAGTAATACTAGAATTTCGAGTAGTCTAATCAGAGATTCTCTATCAAATGCTAACCTCATGCTTGCAAAACAGATGTTGGGAAGAAATTATTCCTTAATTGGACGTGTTATTTATGGTCAACAACTTGGCTCTACATTAGGTTTCCCTACTGCAAATATTGATCTTTCAAAAACGAATAACCCGCTTCGAGGTGTCTTTTGTGTAAAAGTATCGTTACCTGATGCAACTAAGACAATTTTTGGTATCGCCAATATTGGATTCAAACCGACTATTGGAGGACAAAAACTTAATTTGGAAGTTCACTTACTAGATTTTGATAAAGATATCTATAAATCTTATATAAAGATTGAATTTTTAAGTTATCTTAGAAAAGAAAAAAAATTTAGTGGGTTAGACGCATTAAAAAGACAGATTGATCAAGATATAGAAGCAGCTAAACAATATTTCAGCACTCTTGATAGGCCTTAGTTATGAGTAAAAAAAGTGAAAAATACGAGCGATTTTCTGGCAAAGGCAGAACTGGCACACGACAATTATTATTACAGATTTTATATCAGCATCAATTGAACCAAGATGATCTAGAGACTCTTATGAATCAATCATTAAAGATCAAAGAATTTTCTAGAATAGATCAAGACTATTATCGGATTCTATTAGCTGAGGTGCTTGAGAATCAGAGTCACATTGAAGAAATAATCTCAAAATATTTAGATCGACCAATTGAGCAGATTGACCCCATTGAGAAAGCCATTATGTGGATTGCAGTGTCAGAAATTTTATTTCATCCTGATGTTCCAGTTTCTGTGGTGATTAATGAAGCTGTTGAGTTAGCTAAACTCTTTGGTGCAGAAGGAAGCTTTCAGTATGTTAATGCTGTTATTGATGCCTTCCAACATGCCCATTCTCAAAAAGGTAAATAGGTGAAAGAGGCAGATATTATAAATGCTTTGAAACTTTCAATCGACCAATCCCACCCTGATGTTTTATTACCGATTGGAGATGACGGATCAATAATTAACTTAGAAAATAATAAGCAAATGGTAACCGTTACTGATGCCATAACAGTTGACGTCCATTACCCAGCAGGAATAGAAGCAAAAGCAATAGGACACCGATGTTTAGCGGTTAATCTAAGCGACATGGCAGCTATGGGAGGAGTACCAAGGTGGGCAAATTTAGTTTTTAGTATGCCTAGTATAGATCCGAATTGGGTAAAGGATTTTATTGATGGATTTTCAGAAATTGCCAATCACAATGATATTAATTTAACTGGTGGAGACACTGTTCGAGGACCAGAATTTTTTACTGTTTCCCTGCAAGGATATGTTGAGAAGAATCAATATATAAGTCGAAACGGTGCAAAAGTTGGCGATTTGATTTATGTGTCTGGAAGTCTCGGATCAGCAGCTTACGGTTTGGAATTAATCAAACAGAATAATTCTGCTCTTAGAAATGATTTTACTGATGCCTTTTTATACCCTAAACCAAGAAACAATGAAGGTTGTTTAATCGCTAAATATGCCTCCGCTATGATCGATATATCAGACGGATTTTTTATTGACCTACAGAAAATCTCAAGTCACATAGGTTTGGGGTTTACAGTCGATGTTTCAAAACTACCTATAGATGCTAATTTGATTAATGAATTGAGTGTAAATAGGGCTATTGAATACGCACTATCGGGTGGCGATGATTATGAATTATGTTTCACTATTCCAAATCAATTAGAACGTCAATTTTGTGATGAGTTATCTTCAGCATCTAATTTAGCCTTTACTTGTGTGGGCGAAATCACGGAATCACATCAGGTATTAACCAAAGGAAATGAAATATATGATTTACCTAAAGAGAACTTTGAACACTTTGAATGATGAGTATTAGTTTTAAAAGAGCAGTAAAAAGCCCATATTTACTTCTGTCAACAGGTTTTGGTGTTGGCTTAATCCCTTTTGCGCCAGGGACTTTTGGAAGTGGCTTAGGGTTGTGTTTATATATCTTTTTTGCTCATTTCTCATTCCCCAATGTAAACGTATTTTTTGTTTTTTTGTTGTTGTTAGCTGCCAGTCTTTTTGTTGTTGATCGCTCACTAAAGGAAATAGGCAATGGGGATCATAATGAGATTGTGATAGACGAAATGTTAGCAATGATGCTAGTCGCTCATTTTATACCTGCAGATCCCAAATGGGCAATAACAGCATTTTTAATTTTTAGGTTCTTTGATATTGCCAAACCCTTCCCAATCAAACTGATTGAGAGGAGCTATAACAATGCTCTTGGAATTATGATTGATGATGTGATTGCAGCAATTTATTCAATAATTTTGATTCTAATTTTGAAGTATTTATTGCTCTAAACTTTGGTCAGTATCTTTTAACTCGTTGTCCATTAGAATTTTTATTTTCATCTCAGCATCTTCTAAGGTTTTTTGACATTCCCGTGATAGTTTGACGCCTTGTTCGAATCTTTTTAGAGCCTGATCTAGCTCCAGATCTCCAGATTCAAGTTCTTCCAGAATAGCCTCAAGCTCACTTAATCTTGCTTCTATGCTTTTGTTGTTTTTCTTAGTTGGACTCATGAGTATTAATTATAGCGAAATAGCTTGATTTAATATTGTCCATTTTAGGATTTTTAGATAATATTAGAACCATTCTAAAAAAAATGGGTTAAGGAGAGAATCGTATATGTCTAATGATAGCGAAAGCAAATGTCCTGTAATGCACGGTGCACTTACTACAAATAGTTCTTCAGGAACTTCAAATCAAGATTGGTGGCCAAACCAGTTAAATTTAACAATTCTTCATCAGCATGATCAAAAAACTGATCCTATGAGTGAGGGATTTGATTATCGAGAAGAATTCAAGAAACTCGATTACGATGCTTTGAAAAAAGATCTCAATGATCTTATGACAGATTCTCAAGATTGGTGGCCTGCTGATTATGGGCATTATGGTCCTTTCTTTATCAGAATGACTTGGCATGCTGCAGGCACCTATAGAACTGGTGACGGCCGAGGTGGAGGTGGAACAGGAAATCAGCGCTTTGCACCACTTAACAGTTGGCCAGATAATGGCAACTTGGATAAAGCACGACGTCTTTTATGGCCGATTAAGCAAAAGTACGGTAATAAAATTAGTTGGGCAGATTTATTAATTCTTGCTGGTAATGTTGCCATCGAATCAATGGGAGGAAGAACTTTCGGTTTTGGTGGCGGTCGTCCAGATATTTGGGCCCCAGAAGAAGATATCGATTGGGGTGCAGAAAAGGAATGGCTTGCTAATGAACGATATTCTGGGGAAAGAGATCTAGCTAATCCTCTTGGAGCAGTTCAAATGGGATTAATTTATGTTAATCCACAGGGTCCTGATGGCGATCCAGATCCACTTGCGAGCGGTAAAGACGTTCGAGAAACATTTCGACGAATGGCGATGAACGATGAAGAAACGGTTGCTCTTGTTGCTGGTGGGCACACCTTTGGTAAGGGGCATGGCGCCGGAGCTGAGGACTATGTAGAGGTCGAGCCGGAAGGAGCACCATTGGAAAACATGGGTTTTGGCTGGCAGAGCAGCCATGCATCAGGCATGGGCAGTGATACTATTACCAGCGGCTTTGAAGGCGCTTGGACTGCTAACCCTACACAATGGGACAACGGGTACTTCGACATTCTATTTGGTTATGAGTGGGAGAAGGTGGAAACACCTGCAGGCAAAATTGTTTGGCATGCGGTAGATCAGAAAGAAGAGGACAAGGCACCAGACGCAGAAAACCCTTCTGTTCGTGTACCAACCATGATGACAACAGCGGATATGTCAATGCGCGAAGATCCTGCCTATCGAGAGATCTCAAAACGTTTTCATGAAAACCCTGATGAATTTGCCGATGCATTTGCTAGAGCATGGTTTAAGCTCTTGCATCGTGATATGGGACCTCGTTCTCGTTATTTAGGTCCAGAGGTACCTGATGAAGAGCTAATTTGGCAAGACCCTGTTCCTAATGGTAACAGTGACTATGATGTGAGCGCGGTTAAATCAAAGATCTCAGAAAGCGGATTGAGCGTTCAAGAAATGGTAGAAACTGCTTGGGCCAGCGCATCAACATATCGAGGTTCTGATTTGCGAGGAGGTGCTAATGGTGCCCGTATTCGACTTGCTCCACAAAAAGATTGGGAAGCCAATAAACCAGAACAACTTTCTCGTGTATTAGGAGTACTCGAGGCTATTGCATTAGACTCTGGTGCTTCAATAGCAGATGTTATTGTTCTTGCTGGAAATGTGGGTATTGAGCAAGCCTCAGGTGCTGAAGTTCCTTTTACTGCAGGCAGAGGTGATGCCAGTGAAGAGCAAACTGACGCTGAATCTTTTGAAGCTCTTGAGCCCATGGCAGATGGTTTCCGTAACTTTCAAAAAGAAGGGTCATCAGTTCCTGCTGAGGAAATGTTGCTTGATAAAGCTCAGTTACTTGGCTTGACTGCACCACAAATGACCGTGCTTGTAGGTGGCATGAGAGCTCTTGGAATAAGTTCTGATAATCATGGTGTCTTTACTGAAACACCGGGTAAGTTGACCAATGATTTCTTTGTCAACCTTCTTGACATGGGCGTGGAGTGGAATCCAACAGGAAGTAATTCATACGAGGCGACGGACCGTGCATCGGGTGAAAAAGTAAGAACCGCAACTCGTGTTGACTTAGCATTTGGGTCAAATTCTCAATTAAGAGCCATTGCTGAAGTCTATGGATCTGATGACTCAAAAGATAAGTTCGTGTCAGATTTTATAGTTGCGTGGACTAAAGTTATGAATTCAGATCTTATCTAATATAAGAGCTAAAAAAAATAAAGGGGCTTACAGCAATGTAGCCCCTTTGTCTTGTCATAAATAATACTCAATTCTAGGAGCTATGATAGAATGGCCGCTTAAACAGTGATCAATGACCTTGATTCAACCTGTCTTCTCAAGAATAATTAAGGACCATGACAAAAGAATATAACGCTTCAGATATTGAAGTTCTCAGTGGGTTAGAACCGGTACAGAAACGGCCGGGTATGTACACTGACACCGTTTGTCCAAATCATCTAGCATATGAAGTAATCGATAACAGTGTTGATGAAGCAATTGTAGGATATTGCAAATCAATTCATGTCAATTTATTTAAAGACGGTTCAGTTCAGGTGAAAGATGATGGGCGCGGAATGCCGGTTGATGACCATCCTGAAGAAAAAGTTCCTGCTGTGGAACTTATTCTCACCCGACTTCATGCGGGAGCGAAATTTTCTAATAAGAGCTATAAATTTTCTGGGGGTCTCCATGGTGTTGGAGTCTCAGTTGTTAACGCTTTGTCAAAAAATTTAGAAGTTTGGATAAAACGTCAAGGTCATGAATACAACTTAAGCTTCAAGGACGGGGAGCGGTCTTCAGAACTTGAGGTAGTTGATACAGTTGGAAAAACCAACACCGGAACCACCATACGTTTTTGGCCCAATAAGAAATATTTTGATAGCTCAAAAATAAAGATCAAAGATCTAAAACATAATCTCAGAGCTAAGGCTGTTTTATGTCCTGGTTTAAAAATTAAGTTTCACGATGAGGCGACTAACGATAAGCAAGAGTGGATTTATAAAGAGGGAGCAAATGAATATTTGTCAGAAGTTTTAGGAGATGCTCCTTGTGTGCCAATCAATCCATTTTTTGGAAAGAACCAAAATAATAAACAAGAAATTGAGTGGAGCCTCACTTGGCCTCAAGATGATCATGAGGGTATTCAGGAGTCATACGTAAACCTGATTCCAACAAAGGCAGGAGGAACTCATGTTACTGGCTTCAGATCCGGACTATCTGAGTCAGTTAAAGAGTTTGCTGATTATAGGAATTTGCTCCCTAGAGGAGTAAAACTGTCTCCTGAGGATGTTTGGTTGGGTTTGAGTTATATCTTGTCGATAAGACTTGAGGACCCACAATTTTCAGGTCAAACCAAAGAAAAATTGAGTTCTAGAGCCGTCTCAAGTTTAGTCTCAAATGTTATTAAAGATGCATTTACACTCTGGTTAAATCAACACCCTGAGGCAGGAGATCAGATTGTTGCTAGAGCAATTGAGAATGCCCAAAAACGAGCAAAAAAGAACGTCAAGGTCAAAAGAAAGAAAGTAACAGGCGGACCAACATTGCCTGGGAAGCTAGCAGATTGTACCAGCGATGAACCTGACCTGTGTGAACTGTTTATTGTTGAGGGTGATTCTGCAGGAGGTTCAGCGAAGCAGGCAAGGGATCGTAAGTTTCAAGCTATTCTTCCTCTTAGAGGTAAAATTTTAAACAGTTGGGAGGTTGAAGAGTCTAACCTTTTAGCCTCTCAGGAGATCAGCAATATTTCTCAAGCGCTTGGAGTTGAACCGGCAACTGAAGATTTGATTAATCTCAGATACCATAAAATTTGTATCCTAGCAGATGCTGATTCTGACGGTCTTCATATAGCCACGCTTATTTGTGCCTTATTTGTGAAGCACTTTAAAAAACTAGTAGAAGACGGTCATGTCTATGTCTCTATGCCGCCCTTATACAGAATCGATGTCGGTAAAGAAGTTTTTTATGCTTTAGATGAAGATGAAAAAGATCATCACCTTAAAGTGATTGAAAAAAAGAAAACTAAAGCCAAGGTCACAGTTACTAGATTTAAAGGTCTGGGTGAGATGAGCCCCATACAACTCAGAGAAACAACCATGTTAGAAAAATCCAGAAGGTTAGTTAGATTAACTATTGAAGATGAGCATGAGACGAATGAGCTGATGGATAAGTTAATGGCTAAAAAACGTTATACTGATCGTAGGGATTGGCTTCAAGAAAAAGGTAATTTAGCAGAAATACAGTAATGGATAAGCAAGAAGAAATGGATTTCAAAAAGACAGTTGGCGGCAACGGTTCAGACGTTCAGCCGTTAAGTGAATTTGTAGAAAAGGCTTATCTTAACTATTCAATGTATGTGATTTTGGATAGAGCGCTTCCATTCATTGGAGACGGTCTAAAACCAGTTCAAAGAAGAATTATATATGCCATGTCTGAACTTGGTCTGTCAGCACAATCTAAACCCAAGAAATCAGCGAGGACCGTTGGAGATGTTCTAGGCAAGTATCATCCTCATGGGGATAGCGCTTGTTATGAAGCAATGGTTAATATGGCACAGGATTTTTCATATCGTTATCCACTGATTATTGGTCAGGGTAATTGGGGATCTTATGATGACCCAAAATCTTTTGCTGCGATGCGTTACACAGAGGCAAAACT
>CAYQEV010000016.1:0-27846 GCA_964416745.1 uncultured Woeseia sp. | reverse complement strand
AAGTCGAAGAACCTAAAGCTGAAGTCGAAGAACCTAAAGCTGAAGTCGAAGAACCATCAGATAAAAAATAATAGAGCAATCTATGGAAATAAAAGCTATTGATGTAAAAAAACTTAGAGAGATCACTAATGCTGGAATGATGGACTGTAAAAAAGCTCTTTTAGAAGCTGACGGAGATTTTGAAAATGCAAAAGTTCTTTTAAAGGAAAAGGGTCAAAGCAAAGCTGATAGTAAATCTGGACGAACTACTGCACAAGGTATAGCAGTAATTCAAGTAGAAGCAGATAATTCTGTAATTCTAGAGGTAAATTGTGAGACTGACTTTGCTGCAAAAGATAATTTATTCAATCAGTTTGTTAATAACATAGCTAAATTAATCCTTGAGAATGACATAGATAATATGGATCAACTTAGTCAAGAATCGTTTGATGAATTTGAAAATATTGAAGAATACCGGAAATATGTAATTTCTAAACTTGGTGAAAACATTACAATAAGGAGATTCCAAAGGATCAAGATTGATGGTCAAATTGGTAGTTATATCCATGGTACTAAAATTGCGTCCTTAGTAATGATTGATGGAAATGATGCTGAACTTGCAAAAGATTTAGCAATGCATGTGGCTGCCTCTAAACCAGAATATCTTAGTACTTCTGATGTCCCTCAAGAGATAATAAAAGAAGAAGCCAGGATATTAACTCTCCAAGCAGAAGAAGAGGGTAAACCCAAAGAAATTGTAGAAAAAATTGTACAAGGTAAGCTTAAGAAACAATTTGACCAAGTCAGTTTATTCGGACAAGAGTTTGTGAAAGATCCAGATATGACTATAGATCAATTACTTGCTAAAAAGAATGCCTCAGTAAAGTCTTTTGTTAGATATGAGGTTGGTGAAGGCATCGAGGTAGAGGAAGTTAATTTTGCTGATGAAGTTAAAGCTCAGGTTGATGCTACTAAATAGTTTTAATAATTTTGAAAAATGAAAAAATAAAACGGATTTTACTTAAACTCAGTGGCGAAGCTCTACTGGGTGATCAGCCGTTTGGTGTAGACCCAAAAGTCCTTGTTTATCTTGCTAAAGAAATTAAATCCATAGTGGATAATGATGTTGAGATTGGCATTGTTATAGGTGGAGGCAATATATTTAGAGGAGAAGGGTTAGCCCAATCTGGAATCGATAGAGTAACTGGTGACCAAATGGGAATGCTCGCTACTATTATCAATGCGTTAGCTATTCAAGACGCTCTTGAAAGAGAAGGTTTAGTTGTAAGGGTGATGTCTGCTTTAAAAGTTAATGAGGTATGTGAGGACTATATTAGGCGTCGGGCCATTAGACATTTAGAAAAAGGCAGAGTTACTATTTTTTCTGCTGGAACAGGGAACCCATACTTTACAACTGATTCTGCTGCTTCATTAAGAGCAGTTGAGATAGAAGCTGACTTATTAATTAAAGCAACAAGAGTTAATGGTGTTTTTTCTGAAGATCCTTTGGTAAATAACCAGGCTGAACATTTTGAAAAAATTACCTATGACGATTTTATTTCGATGGGATTGAGAGTTATGGACACAACATCAATTGTGATGTGCAAAGAAAATAATCTTCCTGTACGTGTTTATGATATTTCAATCGATAATGCTTTATTGCAAATTGTTCAAGGCAAGAATGTGGGAACGCTGATAGAATAATCTTTAAGATGCTTGAAGACATAAATCAGGAAGCCAATGAGAGAATGCAAAAATCTGTTGATGCATTTAAATCAAATCTTTCAAAAATCAGAACGGGGAGAGCTTCTCCAGATATTTTAGATAGTATCTCACTAGATTATTACGGAACTGACACTCCTCTTAAGCAATTATCAAATATTTCTGTTGAAGATTCTCAAACTCTATCTATCTCACCATGGGAGGAAAAGTTCATTCCTGAGATTGAACAAGCCATAGCTAAAGCAAATATAGGCCTAAACCCTGTAACTACAGGTAATGTCATAAGAATACCACTTCCTCCATTGACAGAAGAAAGAAGGGTTGATTTAACCAAGCAGGTTAAGTCTGAGGAAGAACAAGCAAAAATTTCTGTTCGTAATATTCGTAGAGATTCAATACATGACTTAAAAGACTTTTTAAATGAAAAAATGATCTCAGAAGACGATTTTCATAAAGGTCAATCAGATATTCAAAACATTACAGATCAAATGATTCAAAATATTGAATCCTTAAGTAATGGAAAACAAAAAGAATTGATGACCATCTAGGTAATGACTCAAATCGAATCAGAAAAGAACTTTCCAACTGTTAAAAATTTACCTAAACACTTAGGAATTATCATGGACGGCAATGGTAGATGGGCAAAGTTGAGAGGCAAAAGAAGAATTTTTGGTCATGAGGCAGGAGTTTTAAAAGCTAGAGAATTAGTCGAAACTTGTGTCAGATTAAGAATTGAGGCATTAACTCTATATGCATTCAGTGCAGAAAACTGGTCAAGACCAGCAAAGGAAGTTAGTGGTTTAATGAAACTATTCGAGAAAACCATAGAAAAATACACTGGCCTATTGATAGATAATCAGGTTCGCTTTAAACAAGTTGGGACAAGGACCTTGTTACCAAAAATTCTGCAAAGAAAACTAGAACAAATGGAGGCGATCACCTCTCAAAATGAAGGACTAAAATTAACGCTCGCTATTGGTTACGGAGCTCAGCAGGATATTATCGGAGCAGTTAAAAATATTATCGATGACTCAAATCAAGGAAAGATTGAAAAAGATAATATTGACGAGTCATTGTTTTCTAATTATTTGTCATTTAATCATTTGCCAAGCCTAGACTTAATTATAAGAACCTCAGGGGAAACACGGTTAAGTAATTTTATGCTTTGGGAAGCAGCTTACTCAGAGATTCATTTTACCGAGACTTTATGGCCTAACTTTGAAGAACAAGAATTTATTGAAATCTTGGAAAATTATTCAAAATCTGAAAGACGTTATGGGTCAATAAAAAAAGAAGTTGAGCTAAAGAAAGCTTAATTTAAATAACTCAATGAATAACTTGTCAAAAAGAGTCCTCTCAGGTCTCGTATTATTCTCACTACTGGTATTGATTATCTATGCAGCTAGTTCCATAGATTCAAAAATAGGCGTTTATGCCATTGCACTCATAACATTGGTTATTTTCTGGGAGTTTTACCAATTCTTCGAAAAAAAGCTCATTGGTTTTGTTTTTCTCTTGAGTTCTATCTTGAGCATGATCTTAATAACAATCATTCCCAACATCATTTTTTATTTTATTATAATTTCATCATTAATTTGGGCACTGATGTCAATTCGCATATTTGTTTTTGATAACCCTAGAATGAATAGTATTGAATTGTTTGTTTTAGGTTATTTATTAATTTTTCCATCTTTCATATCAGCTATATTCATATATGGCAATTGGAGCCCTTCAATTTTGTTGCTAATTATTTTTGGAGTTTCTGTAGCTGATACTTCGGCTTATTTTATAGGAAAGAAATTAGGCAAAACAAAGTTATTAGCCAATACAAGCCCAGGAAAAACTCTAGAAGGTCTCATAGGAGCATGCGTCATTACTCCAATTTTTTTAGCCTTGATTGCATTTTTCTTAGATTATCAATTTATTGGTTTCTTTATATTTGGATTGATCCTTACTCCTATTAGTTTTTTAGGGGATATCGTTTTTAGTTATGTAAAACGAAGTAGAGACAAGAAAGACTCAAGTAATTTAATACCTGGTCATGGTGGTTTTATTGATTTGTTAGATGGAACAATTGCAGTTCTAACTTTTTTTTGGATGTTTGCTCTCTATCCAACAGGAAGGATTGGTGAAATTATCTATGAAAATTTTCTAATTTACTTAATTTGATCACTTCAGATAATTGATTATATGGGAGTTCTTTATTTTTATTGCTTCCTTTAATCCCTTCAATCTTTATAATTCCTTCATAATTATTAAAGACAATTAGCAAAATGGATTTTTTATTTTCAATTATAGCTTTCATAGTTTTGGTTGGTGTTTTGGTAGCCATCCATGAATATGGGCATTTTTTAGCTGCAAAACTTTGTAATGTAAAAGTTTTGAGGTATTCCATTGGCTTTGGAAAAGTTTTGATAAGCAGAAAAAGAGGACAGGATCAGACTGAGTATTGCTTATCAGCGATACCCTTAGGTGGATATGTTCAGTTACTAGATGAGAGAAGTGAAGATGTCCCTGAGGAACAACAGCACAGAGCTTTTAATAGGCAATCAGCCACTAAAAGAATTTTCATCCTATTTGCAGGCCCCTTAGCTAATTTTTTATTTGCAATTGTTGCTTATATCTTTATGTTTTCTTCAGGCATTCCTGGGACAGTTCCTTTAATAGGGGATGTCGAACCACAATCAATAGCTTGGCAGAATAATTTAAGAACAGGTGACCAGATTATTAATGTAGGAGATAGGGAAGTAAAGACATGGCAGGGTGCACTTATTTCCATGATTGGTGAAGTCTTAGACGATGAAATAATAGAGTTATCTGTTATTGATGAGTTAAATAATAGAAAAGATATTGTTCTTGATGTGACAGGAAGAACGAAAGAATTAACTGCACCAAATGCAATTTTTTCAGGCCTTGGATTTCAACCTTTTCAGCCCATAATTAATCCAATCATTGCCTCAGTTGCTGAAAATAGTCCAGCAGACAAAGCAGGCCTTAAGTCTGGAGATACTTTATTAAAAATTGATAACATTGAGGTTAAAGGTCTAGAACAGTTTGTAGAGTTAGTTATTAGCAGACCAGGCAAACGAGTTGATATTGAAATTCAAAGAAATGGAGAGGCTTATCTTGCTGAGGTAAATCTAGGAGTTAAGGACGATGATTCAACTAAAGGTTTTATAGGGATTGGGACAACAATAGACAAAGAGCAAATCAATAAATACTTAGCAGTTGAGAAGTATTCATTCCCTCAAAACTTTACAATGGCAATAGATCAAACAAATGAGATGATTGTTCTAACGCTTAATATGTTTGGAAAAATGATAACAGGTCAGATATCTGGAAAAAATTTAAGTGGCCCTGTAGGTATTGCTAAGGACGCAGGCACTGTTGCAAAAAGAGGCTTGATAGCTACATTATCTTTTATGGCAATAATCAGTATTAGTTTAGGTATTTTAAACTTGTTACCTGTGCCAGTCCTTGATGGTGGTCAAATTGTTTTCGTTCTGGTAGAAAAAATAATTAGAAGGCCGCTTCCAGAAAAAATCCAAATTGTTTTCCAACAGATTGGAGTAGGTGCATTATTATTCCTTATGGTCTTTGCGTTGTACAATGATCTAACGAGAATTTTCAACTAAAAACAATATACACAGCAATGAGAATAAGATTTCTAGTCATTTTGATCGCATGTTTGTCTTTTACTTATGTAAAAGCTGACGAGGACTTTATTGTTAAAGATATAAAGATAGAGGGATTGCAGAAAATATCGGAAGGTGCATTACTTAATTATTTACCTGTCAATATTGGAGATACAATTGATGATCTTAAGGTGAAAGAGTCAATTCGTTCTGTGTATTCAAGTGGTTTTTTTAAGAATATTGAGTTTAGAAAAGACGCCTCGGGAGTTCTTATTATTTCGGTCTTAGAAAGACCGTCTATTGCTTCAATAACATTTGAAGGCAATAAGGACATTAAAACAGAAGATCTTGAAGAATCACTAACAAATATAGGCTTTAAGGTAGGGCGTAATTATGACCCTTCAATACTTGATGAAATAGAAAGATCTTTGATTGATCAATATTTTAGTTTCGGTAAATACAGTGCAAAAATTAAAACTACTGTAGAAGAATTGCCTGGTAATACCGTTACCGTTAGGGTTGATGTTAATGAGGGAGATCGTGCACAAATCCGACAAATCAATATAGTCGGTAATAGTATTTTTTCTGATGAAGATTTATTGGAAAGATTAAAGTTAAAAGTGGGTAATTGGTTGTCTTTTATTAATCAAGATGATCGATACTCTAGGGAAGATCTTCAAGGAGACCTTGAAACAATAGAGAGTTTCTATCTTGATCAAGGCTTTGCTAATTTTAGAATTGATTCTGCACAGGTTGCTATTTCCCAGGATAAAACAGGAATATTTGTGACAGTAAATATTTCTGAGGGAGAAGTTTATAAGTTATCAGACGTTAAGCTTACAGGTGAGTTTGTTATTCCTCGAGATAGGATTGAAAATTTAGTCTTTGCTCAACCTGGTCAAATATTTTCTCAGGGGCTTTTAACATCTATTTCAGAGTTAATTGAATATGAACTTGGTGAAGAGGGCTATTCTTTTGCAGAAGTTGAAGCTATACCTGAGTTAAATAGAGACACAAAAGAAGTCAAGGTTGTTTTTTATATTCAACCGAAAAGTAGAGTTTATGTTAGACGTGTGAATTTTAGTGACACAACTTCAATTAATGACAACACACTTAGAAGAGAGCTTCGTCAACTTGAAGGTGGTTACTATTCAAAAAGTAGGTTAGAAAGGTCAAAAATTAGACTTCAGAGGTTACCTTATATTGAGGAAGTTGAATTTGAGACCGTACCAGTTCCAGGAACAAGTGACCTAGTTGATGCTGAATTCAATATTAAAGAAGGATTACCTGGACAGTTTGGAGGTGGTATTGGCTACTCTGGGTATCAAAAATTAATGTTGAATGGAAATTTTGTTCATACTAATTTCTTTGGCACTGGTAATCGAGTCGCAGTTGACCTAAATTCAAGTAAATACAGAGATCTTTATAGTATTTCGACCACAAGTGCTTACTCAGGAATAGATGAAATTTCTAGAACCTTAAGGTTTTCTCTATCATCTTTTAATCAATTCACAGCTTCTTCTTCAGATTTTTCAACTGAGACTTATTCAGCAGGACTTGAATATTCTTATCCATTAAGTGAATTTCAAAGATTGATATACGGTGGTTCCTTGCAGAGTTCTGAGTTATTGGCTGGCGATTATAGCGCTGATCAAGCCTTACAATGGGTTACTAGTAATGGTAATAGTGAATGCTTTGATGACGATTTTTTTGACTTTTGTAAAACCAAATTCAATTCTGCAGAACTTATCCTCGGTTGGGTTTACGATTCGAGAAATAGATACTTGTTTGCTGATCAAGGTATGTCACAACGATTAATAGCTAATTTAGCTATTCCTGGCAGTGATGTTGAGTATTATGGTATCAATTACAGTTATAAACAGTATTTTAATATCCCTTTTCCATTTGTTAACTATCTTACACTTATGGCTAAGGCTGATATTGCATTCAATGATGCTTATGGTGATTCCATTGGTGTACCACCTTATAAGAACTTCTTTGCAGGAGGGCCAGATACAGTAAGGGGTTTCAAAGAACATCGGTTAGGTCCAAAAGATAATTTTGGGAATCCTTATGGAGGAAACTTACTGATTTCAAGCCAGTTGGAATTAATACTACCGATACCCGGTGATTGGGCCTCCCGAGCACGATTCAGTCTATTTTTTGATATTGGAAATGTCTTTTCAACCAGTGAAATTGAGTTTCTAGATTATGAAGGAAATCCTATAGATTATGGGTTTGATGCTGGTAATCTAAGAAGATCTGTAGGACTAGCTGCCCAGTGGTTAGCTCCTCTCGGTTTATTTAGGTTCAGTTATGCTATTCCTCTTAACGAAAACGTAGCAACAAATAGGTATTTAGGTGATGAACTAGAGAGATTCCAATTTACAATTGGTGGTGCTTTTTAGACAATGGTTTTGTTTATTTAAAAATAAGGATGAGAAAATGAAATATATATATTCAATATTGGCAGTATTTTTGCTAAGTCAGCCGGTTTTATCGCAAGACGTTAGTAGTGTGAAGATTGGTGTTGTGGACATTCAGAAGCTTATTACTGAGTCTCCTCAAGCACAAGATATGCAAACTGCTATTGAGGAAGAGTATGCTCCAAGGGTACGTGACATTGAGGCGAAAGAATCTGCCTTTAATGAGACTAGAGAGAAGTTACAAAAAGACAATTTAGCTCTTAGCAATGATGAAAGACAGAATACCCAGCTTCAATTACAAAGAGACCAAAGAGAGTTAGAGTTTTTAATTAAAAGCGTACAAGAAGATCAGCAAACTAGTGTTGCAATTGAGTCAAATAAAATACTTGTCGAGATTATTCAAGAAGTAAATAAATTTGGAAGAGACAATGGCTATGACCTTATTATTAATGAAGGAAGAATGAGTCAGAGCACTATTTTGAATGGAGGAACTCTCTACAAAGGAGCCTCAGTTGATATCACTAATGATATTGCAAAAGTTTTGGAGAAGAACTTCCAAGAAAGTAAATCAGGAGGCTAAGTTAATTAAATAAATTAACTAGAGAGATATTTTTGCCTGAGATTACAATCAATCTGGAAGAATTAGCCTCTAGATATGGTTGTAAACTTAATGGTGATCCAACAGTTCTAATTTCTAAAGTTTCTTCATTAGAGGATGCAAATAGCAGTTCGATTACTTTCTTATCAAATGATAAGTATAAATCTT
The DNA here is from genome assembly GCA_964416745.1 of uncultured Woeseia sp. Taxonomy (GTDB): domain Bacteria; phylum Pseudomonadota; class Gammaproteobacteria; order Steroidobacterales; family UBA11654; genus CACPJA01. Next base: position 19,318 of record CAYQEV010000016.1, on the reverse strand, counting down.
TTTTAAAAGACACAAACGCTGGTGCAGTAATTCTTAGAACCAAGGATTTAGATAACTGCCCCACTGCAGCATTAATTGCTGATGACCCTTATTTAGTTTTTGCAAGAATTGCATCTTACTTTGACAGGGCTAGAAACTTCGAGATGGGTTGTCATCCTTCAGCCATAATCGAGAGTTCCTCAGAAGTGCCTTCAACTTGCTCTATTCAAGGAGGAGCATATATTGGAAAAGATGTAAAACTTGGAGAGTCTGTTTTTATAGGTGCTAATGCTGTGGTCACTTCTAACTCATCAATTGGAGATAATTCGTGGATTGGACCAGGCGTAATGATTCTTAATCAGTCAAATATTGGTTTAAGAGCTATTATTCATTCAGGTGCTGTTATCGGTGCTGATGGTTTTGGGTTTTCTGAGGATGAGGCTTCACAATGGGTCAAGGTTCCTCAAAGTGGATCTGTCAGAGTTGGCAATGACGTAGAGATAGGAGCTAATACAACAATTGATCGAGGCACCATGAAAGACACTCAAATAGGGGATGGTGTTAAATTAGATAATCTAATTCAAATAGCTCATAACGTGGTCATTGGTGAACACACAGCCATTGCTGCAAGCACATCAATAGCAGGTAGTTCAGTTATTGGTAAACATTGTAAAATAAGTGGGCAAGTGGGTATTACTGGTCATATTGAGATTGCAGATCATACAACTCTTACTGCAAGGACGGCTGTAATGAAATCAATAAAAGAATCAGGTATGTATTCAAGCAATCTGTTTCCTCATCAAAAAGTCTCTATTTGGCAGAAAAATGTCGCAATATTTAGGAGTTTGGGTAAATTAAAATCGATCATATCTAGTATGAAAATAAAAGAAGATAATGAATCTGATACATAAAACAGCTTTAGTTTCTGAGGATGCAAATATAGCTGAAAATGTCAGTATTGGACCATATTCAATTATTGGTCCCGAGGTTTCAATAGGGGAGAACTCTGTTATTGATTCTCATGTTGTAATAAAGGGTAAAACCACTATTGGATCAGAAAACCATATCTATTCATTTACTTCAATCGGCGATGACCCTCAGGATAAAAAATACAATAACGAAGACACTGCAGTTGAAATTGGAAATAGAAATACCATCAGAGAGTACACCACAATCAATAAAGGTACTGTCCAGGATGTAGGCACAACTAGACTAGGGGATGATAATTGGATTATGGCCTATGTGCATATAGCCCATGATTGCCAAGTAGGTAGTAATACAATTTTTGCAAATAACACTACATTAGGTGGTCATGTTATTGTTGGTGATTATGTAATATTTGGCGGTTTTTCAGGCGCTCATCAGTACTGTAAAATTGGAGCGCATAGCTTTTTAGGTATGTATTCTGGAGTTGCCAGAGACCTTCCTCCGTATGTCATAGTTATGGGACAACCTGCTGAACCCAGAGGAATTAATTTAGAGGGGTTAAAAAGAAGGGATTTTAACTCAGATCAGATAAGAAATATTAAGACTGCATACAAGTACTTGTATATGTCTGAGCTAAGATTAGAAGAAGCAATAAGTAAAATCCAAGCAATAGATGACATTGACGGAGAAATTACAACTCTTTTTGAATTCCTTAAAGATGCCACACGCGGTATTGTCCGAAAAAACTAAATCAGATTGTGGCCTATTTTGTTATTGTTGCAGGCGAATCTTCAGGGGATATTTTAGGTTCATCAGTTATTCGTGAACTGAAGAAGAATAACCCTGGCCATGAATTCCAGGGCATAACTGGCCCCAGAATGACTGAAGCTGGATGTGAGTCATGGTTCGATATAGAGGACTTATCCGTTATGGGGATATTTGATGTTATTAAGCATTTACCAAGACTCTATAAAATTAGAAACCAAGTTATAAAGAGAATTATTGAACGACCTCCAGATGCTTTTATTGGTATCGACTATCCTGAATTTAACCTGAGCATAGAAGGGGCTTTAAAGAGAAGAGGAATTCAAACTATCCATATGGTATCTCCAAGCTTTTGGGCATGGAGAGAGAACAGGATTAAGACATTTAATAAGAAAATAGATCTTATGCTTTGTTTGTTCCCATTTGAAGAGAAATTATTAGAAGAGCAAGGCTTAAGAGCAATATTTATTGGACATCCATTGGCTGACTCTATCCCAATGGTTACTGACCAAATAACAGCAAAGAAAGATTTAGGTATTAATGATGATTTAGTAATTTCCTTGATGCCAGGTAGTCGGAGGAGTGAGATATCTTTTCATGCTAAATTAGTATTTGATGCTGCTAATAAATTAAAGAATGAACTAGCTACTTCAGGCATAGACAGTGTTAGATTTCTGGTGCCCTCTAAATTCCCTGATCTGAAAGATATATTAATTAAATATTACCCAGAAGATATAAATAACTATATGTTTTTGACTGACTCCAAAAAAGCTATTTCAGCTTCAAATATAGTGATTACTAAATCAGGAACCTCAACTCTTGAATCAGCACTCTATAAAAAACCCACAGTTGTAATTTATAGGATGCCCACCATTTCATATCTTTTTCTAAAATTATTGAATGTAGTTAAAACAGAGTTTGCGGCATTACCAAATATCCTTTTAGAAAAAGAAATATTTCCAGAACTGATTCAAAATCAAGCAACATCAGAGAATATAAAAAATGAAGCTATTAAATGGATAAATCAACAAGATAAGGTAGACGATACGATTGAAGATTTAACTCACCTTCATAGGCAGTTAAGAAAGAATGCAGGAGAAAGGGCAGCACAAATCATCGAGAAGGCTGTTGCCTCTTAGTTCAAATATACAAGAACACTTATGACACTAATAGTTGGGGTCGATGAAGTGGGTAGGGGTTGTTTAGCTGGACCTGTCTATGCTGCGGCTGTTGTAATGGATGAAGAGCAAACATTAGTTGGCTTGAAAGATTCGAAATTATTATCAAAAAAAAAGCGCAATGAGTTATTTGAAGTAATAGTTACAAATTGTTATGAGTATTCTTTAGGGTCTCAAGATAACAAAGAAATTGATCAGCTGAATATACTCAATGCCTCCTTAAAAGCAATGGAATTGGCTATAGGCCAACTTAAAATAGGTTTCAAAAAGGGTTATATTGATGGTCCTTATTTACCAAAGAATCTTCTTGGGCAAGAAATAAAATATAAACCTATCATAGGAGGAGATAAGATATTTCCATGCATCTCAGCAGCATCTATAATTGCTAAAGTAAGTCGAGATCAATATATGAATGAATTAGATAATCAATATCCTGACTATGGATTTAAAAAGAATAAAGGCTACCCAACAAAAGAGCACATTGGCGCTATAAAAGAATTAGGACCTACCCCTTTTCATAGGCTTAGCTTTAAACCTGAACTCTATGAGTGAACAGAATAGAATCGATGAAAGCTTTGTACATCTGGATGTAAATACCCAATATTCATTAGGTAAAAGTGTTGTCCGAATAGATCGTCTCATAGAGTTGTGTGAGGAAAATAAAATGCCAGCAGTTGGCATTACCGACCACAATAATTTATTTTCAGCCTTTAAAGCTTATAAGGCATCACAAAAGCAAGGCATTAAATTAATCATCGGTTCAATTATTTCAACCACTATTGATAAAGAGATTCCCTGCAAACTAGTTTTGTTATGTGAGAATCAGACAGGGTATAAAAATCTCTGTTATCTAATAACGAAATCCTATACTGATGGCTTTGTAAGCAATGAACCATTTATTGATATTAATTGGCTAGAAGGACATTGTGATGGGTTAGTTGCTATTTCTGCATATCAGGATGGAATAATAAATGTCATTAGTAGAAAGAATTCCCAAAAATTAAAAAGTTTTATCAAAACAATGACAAGTATGTTTCCTAATAATTTTTTTATTGGGATACAGAGAATAGGTCAGCCTAGAGAGGAAGAATTTATCGATAAGATGGTTTCAATATCCACACAATATAATATTCCATTAGTTGCAACAAATAACCCTAGATTCTTATCAGAGGATGATTATATATCTCTAGAGGCCAGAGTTTGTATTGATCAGGGGAGAGTCATGGAAGATCAAAGCAGACATCGTGATTATACTAATCAGCAATTTTTTAAAACGAACGAAGAGATGAAACAGTTATTTGAGGATCTTCCAGAAGCTGTTTTAAACTCAATTAAAATAGCAAAAAAATGTAACTTTGGTTTTGATAATACCACCAATGTTCTCCCAGAATTTTCCACTCCTGAGAAATACACCATTGATGATTTTTTGACCGTAGAAGCTAATGAGGGACTTTTAAATCTCTCCAAAAATCTAACAATTGATAAGCAATCTTATAATAAGAGGCTAATCGAAGAGTTAGAAATAATTAAAAGCACAGGGTTCTCAGGTTACTTCTTAATAGTTGCAGACTTTGTTAAATGGTCAAGAGAACAAAATATACCTGTTGGACCAGGTCGTGGCTCAGGACCTGGATCACTAGTGGCTTATTGTTTAGGCATCACCGATATTGATCCCATTGAACATGACTTAATTTTTGAACGATTTTTAAATCCTGAAAGAATTTCTATGCCAGATTTTGATATCGACTTTTGTGTTAACGGACGAGATGCTGTTATAGATTATGTTTCTAGTAAGTACGGTAATAACATGGTCTCTCAAATTATCACGTATGGAACACTGTCTGCTAAAGCGGTCATTCGAGATGTAGGCCGAATTCTTGGATACCCTTATGGCTTGGTCGATCAGGTAGCCAAACTAATTCCCTTTGATATTGGCATAACAATTAAAGAAGCATTAAAAAAATCTGATGAATTAGCCGAAAGATACAAAAATGATGAAGATGTGGAGTCAATAATTAATTTGTCATTAAATCTTGAAGGATTAGTTAGGAATGCTGGAACACATGCAGGCGGTGTGATTATAGCACCCTCTGAATTATCTAATTTTATGCCACTCTATAAAGTAGATGATGAGGTTGGAACTGTAACCCAATTTGATAAGGATGATGCCGAATCAATAGGCTTAATAAAATTTGATTTCCTCGGACTAAAAACACTAACCGTGGTACAAAAAAGCGTAGATATAATTAATGCATACAATAGAAAGAATAATAAAAATAAATATAAAGCATTGAATATTAAGGATATTTCTCTGGATGATAGAGAAACATATAAATTATTATCTTCTGCAAGAACCGTTGGTATTTTCCAACTTGAATCAACTGGAATGAGGGATTTAATCAAAAGAATGCAACCTAAAAAATTTGACGACATTATTGCTCTCGTAGCACTATTTCGTCCCGGTACATTATCCAGTAGACAAGGAGAAGAATCAGTTGTTGATACATTTATCAAAAGGAGAAAACAGAATAATCCAGATCTAATACCTTATACCCATGATTTGTTAATGCCTATCCTTAAAGATACCTACGGATGTATTGTTTATCAGGAGCAAGTCATGCAGATTGCCCAGAAGTTAGCTAATTTTTCACAAGGTAGAGCAGATATCCTAAGAAAAGCAATGGGTAAAAAAGATGATGACCTTATGGCTGAACAAAAGGATGTTTTTGTTAAAGGTTGTATCAGCAATAAAGTTGAAGAAAGAGCTGCAAAAAATATTTGGTCTTTTATAGAAAAATTTGCTGGGTATGGTTTTAATAAAGCACATTCAGTTTCATATGCAACTATAGCCTATCAAACAGCATGGTTAAAAACTCATCATACAACAGAGTTTTTTGCAGCTTCCATGACTGCAGATATTGATAACACTGATAAGTTAATCCGTTTTAAGGAGGACTGTGAATCATTTAAAATAGAAATTAAAGGGCCTTGTGTGAATCATTCAAGTTATGAGTTCTTTGTCGAGAAAGAGAACCAGATTCGCTATGGATTAGGTGCAATTAAAGGTTTGGGTCAATCGATTTCAGAAGCGATTGGTAAAGAAAGAGAGTTAAATGGAAAATATCAAAATATTTTTGAATTTTGTTCTCGTTTATCCTCAGAAAAAATTTCAAAAAGAACAATCGAAGCACTTATAACAAGTGGTTCATTTGATTGCTTTGAAGAATCAAGATCAACTTTGTCCAATTCTATTAATATAGCCTTAAACTATTCAAGCCGTGTCTCACTCGAACAACAAACTGGGCAAACAAACTTATTTTATTCAGAAAATAATATGGAGAAATCTTTACCTCAACTCAATAGGACTAAAGAATGGAAGTTAAATGAACTATTGCAAAAAGAATTCATGAGCCTAGGATTTTATTTTAGCGGCCACCCCTTTGATGCCTATCGAGATGATTGCAAGCATTTAACTCAATCAAATATTGCCACATTGAAGAAAATGATGGAAACCCAAAAAAATGGAAACGGTTATAGCCAACAAGAGTCTTTAATTCAAATAGCGGGCTTGATAACCACCTTAAAAAGGAGGGGTAATAATTACACTTTTAAAATTGATGACGGCACAGCTGTCATGGAGGGTATTATTTTTGGTGAAAGGAAAGATTATTTCCGAGACATGCTAAATGATAACTCATTGTTATATCTCAAAGGGAAGCTCAGGTTTGATTCTTTTGCGGATCTTTGGCAGTTTGTCGCTGAAGACGCAGTAACCATAGACTCAATCATAAAGAAAAAAGCTACAATGCTTCTGATTAAGTGTGATTCTGAATTTAACCCCTCTAAATTAAAGAAAATTCTTAAATCTCACACCCCAGGTACTTGTGAAATTCAACTCAATTATGAGACTGATATCAATCACACTAAATTAAAATTAGGTAAAGAGTGGACTGTCAGTCCAACAACCGAACTAAGAGACGAGCTCACAGCTGAGTTAGGATCTACTAAATTTCAATTTATTAGCCACTAATAGTTTTCTCCAATTAGCTTTTTATCATTACTTATAGAATAATCTAAATAATATTTAGATGAACTAGTAGATAAAAACTCTTATGGACTTTTTAGATTTTGAAAAACCGATTATTGAATTAGAAAAACAGATAGATGAACTAAGGCTTACCGTTTCTGATGAACACGCCTCTGTTGAAATTGATGAGGAGATTCAGCGCTTAGAAATTAAATGTGCAGAATTAACAAAGAAAATATTTACTGACTTATCTGAATGGCAAGTAGCACAGTTGGCAAGGCACCCTTTAAGACCTAAATCAAAAGAGATTATCAATTCAATAGCTAATAATTTTCAAGAGTTACATGGAGATAGGATGTATTCTGATGATGCTTCTATTATTGGGGGTTTAGGTAAACTGGGCAATAGTTCAGTAATGTTTATTGCTCAAGAAAAAGGCATGAATACCAAAGAAAAAATGTTTAGAAACTTCGGCATGCCAAGGCCTGAAGGCTACAGAAAAGCTCTCCGATTAATGAAATTAGCTGAAAAATTCTCAATTCCATTAGTAACTATTATAGATACCCCTGGCGCTTTTCCAGGCATTGGTGCAGAAGAAAGAGGGCAAAGTGAAGCAATAGCAAGAAACTTATTTACATTAGCCTCTTTGAAGATTCCAGTTATAAATTTAGTTACTGGAGAGGGAGGTTCTGGAGGCGCTTTAGCAATTGGTATGGGCGATGTTTTAATCATGCTTCAATATTCAATCTATTCAGTCATTTCACCAGAAGCATGCTCAACAATTCTTTGGAGAAATCCAGATGAAACAGAAGCAGCTGCTGATGCCATGGGTATATCATCTAAAAGACTCAGTAAATTAGGTCTTGTGGATTCAGTTATAGAGGAACCCTTAGGGGGCTTTCACAAGGATCCAAAAGATACATTTCAAAGAATTACAAAAACCCTTGATGAGTATTTATATAATTTAAAAAATAAGAATATTGATGATCTTCTGTTAAAAAGAAGGCAAAGATATAAAGCCATTGGCGAATTTAATGAAATCTAGAGCCAATGGATGATACTCGAAATATTGAAGCCATTATCTCAAAGGAGATTAACTCACTAGTTAGCAAAAAATTCTTACTTGCCCTTAGTGGAGGAATAGACTCTGTGGTCTTATTGGATGTATTGGTGAATTTACTAAAAGAGTCTGATCAACTAAGAATTATTCATATTAACCATAATCTTAATCAATACTCGGATGATTGGGCTCAATTTTCTACTGAGGTTTCTGAGCAATATGGTCTGCCAATAATTTGTAAATCAGTTAAACCTAAACGACAAGGTCAAGGTCTTGAAGCAGATGCTAGGGAGCTTAGATATCAATCATTTAGAGAAGTCATTCAAGATGATGAGTATTTATTAACAGGGCATCATCAAGACGATCAAATGGAAACTCTCCTTTATCGAATCTTTAGGGGAACGGGCATAGATGGGTTAAGTGGAATTAAAAGAGAAACTAAATTTGGTAAGGGGGTTTTATACCGACCAATGTTGAATATTAGTAGGGAAAAAATTGAAGAGTATGCCCATTTAAAAAAACTTAAGTGGATTTATGATTCCAGCAATGATGATTCCAGTTACGATAGAAATTTTTTAAGAAAAGACATTGTTCCCTCAATTAAAGAACGATGGCCTTCTGTAGAGAAAAAAGTTTCAAGACTCTCTGTTATTGCAGAACAGAACCAGTTATTACTAAAAGAGTTAGCCGCAGAAGATGTGGGCGAGCTCAAGAACTATAATCATCTTGATATACAGACTTTGTCAGGAAAGTCTGACCCTAGAATCATTAATATATTTAGATTCATGATCAATAAAAATAAGATGGGTATTCCAAGTATGCAGGTGTTAAATAAAGGAATTAAAATATTAATGCACAGTAAATCTAAAAGCCCCTCAATGACTTGGGATAATAATATTATTAGACGATACAAGCATAAGTTATATTTTTTAAATTCATCATTAAATTCTCCAAACAATTTATCGACGGAGATTTCATGGGATATACAAAAAACAATTAACTTAGGCAAGAACCTAGGCAGCATTCACGCCCAATTTCTAACCGGTGATGGAATCTCACTTAATAGATGCCCATCAAGCTTAGCTATTAAATACCGCAAAGGTGGCGAGGAAATTAAACCCTCTGGCCATAAAATTACAAAATCCTTAAAAAATCTTTTTCAAGAAAATAATGTACTTCCATGGGTTAGGGATAAGATACCGTTAATATATGTTGATCAGGAGCTCATATCTGTTGGGGATCTGTGGTTTAACCAAGACTATAAAGCAAGTAGTAATGAAGACGGATTTTTAATCACTTGGGACAAAAAGATAGATGTTATTCATAATTCTTGATTGTTCAAAAAGCCATTATCTGATAACTTGAAATACCGGGACCAAAGTTTTACATTTCCCGAAGTTTTGTAGAAAATCCCAATAAATTATTTAAAAAATAGGAAAGGTAATCAGACCGGGTATGTCTAATTTTATTTTTGTAACTGGCGGTGTTGTTTCAGCTCTTGGAAAAGGGGTTACATCAGCGTCTTTGGGTGCAATTCTTGAAGCCAGAGGACTTAAGGTTGGCATGATGAAACTAGATCCCTATCTCAATGTTGACCCAGGAACCATGAGTCCATATCAACATGGAGAAGTTTTTGTTACAGAAGATGGAACTGAAACTGATCTCGATTTAGGTCATTACGAGAGATATGTGAATACGATCACAAGTAAAAATAGTAATTTTACTGCAGGTAAAATCTATGAAACGGTTATAGCTAAAGAAAGGAAAGGCGATTATCTTGGCGCAACTGTACAAGTAATTCCTCATGTCACAGATCAGATTAAAGAGAGCATTTGGAGCGGCTCTAAAGATTTTGACGTCACCTTAGTCGAGATTGGTGGAACGGTTGGTGATATTGAATCTTTACCCTTTATCGAAGCTATTCGTCAAATGGGTATTGAAAAAGAGAATTATGAGGTGGCTTATGTGCATCTAACATTAGTGCCCTATATTCGAGCTTCTGCAGAAATTAAAACAAAACCGACACAACATTCAGTTAGAGAATTAAGAGCTATTGGCATTCAGCCAGATGCGTTAGTTTGTCGCTCTGAATTACCTTTGCCAGAAGAGCATTTTGATAAAATAGCTCTTTTTACTAATGTTAATAAAAAGGCAGTAATCTCTGCACATGACGCTGATGATATTTATCAAATTCCACTAATCCTAAAAGAACAAGGGTTAGATCAAATTATTATTGAAAAATTAAAACTTAATGCACCAGAAGCAGACTTATCTGAATGGCAAAAGATTCTAGACGCAAAGGCCAATAGTAAATCCACAGTCAAAATTGGAATGATTGGTAAGTATGTGGATTTTAAAGATTCATACATATCACTCAGTGAAGCCATTAGGCATGCAGGCTTTAATGCCAATACAAATATAGAAATTATTTATGTTGAGTCAGAAGAAATACCAGTCAAAGGCACAGATGAATTAGATCAGCTTGATGCTATTTTAATACCGGGAGGGTTTGGTGATCGTGGCATTGAAGGAATGATTCAGTCAATAGAATATGCAAGATTAAACAAGGTTCCTTTTTTAGGCATTTGTCTTGGGATGCAAGCGGCTGTCATAGAGTATTCGAGGAATGTATTAGGGTTGAGTGATGCTAACAGTACAGAATTTAATTCAAAAACCTCAGCACCAGTGATTGCATTAATTACCGAGTGGCAAAACGGTGATGGTTCTCTACAAAATAGAGATGAGAATTCTGAACTTGGTGGCACCATGAGGTTAGGAGCACAAGAATGTCTTCTACAAGAGGGCACGAACGCCAAAGCAATATATGACAACGATTCAGTTTTTGAGCGACATCGACATCGTTATGAGTTTAATAGTAACTACCGAAAACAACTTGAAGAGCATCAGCTAGTTATCTCAGGTTTCTCTAAAGATGGTTTAGCAGAAATGATTGAAATCAATGATCATCCATGGTTCATTGGTTGCCAATTTCATCCTGAATTTACTTCTTCACCAATTAAAGGGCATCCTTTATTTCAATCTTTTATTCAAGCTGCTGTAGAATATTCAAAAAAGAATTAAGTTTTTTATGACAGCTAAGATTGTAAATATAGAAGTATCAAATGATGGACCGCTTATTTTAATTGCTGGTCCTTGTGTTATAGAGTCAGAAACATTAGCTCAAGAAGTTGCAGGTACGATTAAAGAAATAACAAATGAATATAAGATTCCTTATATTTTTAAGTCGTCTTTTGATAAAGCAAATAGAACATCACTACATAGTTATAGAGGTCCAGGTATAGAAGATGGATTGAGAATACTCCAAAGTGTTAAAGATAAAATAAATGTTCCTGTATTAACTGACGTTCATGAAGACACTCCGCTGGATGAAGTCTCATCTGTTGTTGATGTTCTTCAAACCCCAGCTTTTTTGTGTCGTCAAACTAATTTTATATTGAAGGTAGCTGCTCAAAATAAACCAGTTAATATAAAAAAAGGTCAATTTCTATCTCCTTGGGATATGCAAAATGTGGTTAAAAAAGCTAAATCCCAAGGGAATAATAATATATTGGTGTGTGAGAGAGGGTATAGCTTTGGGTACAATAATTTGGTTTCAGATATGAGATCTTTAGTGATTATGAAAGAAACTAAGTGCCCAGTTATTTTTGATGCGACTCATTCATTGCAATTGCCAGGCGGTAAAGGGAACGCATCAGATGGTCAAAAAGAATATATTCAACCTTTATCCAGAGCAGCAACAGCGGTTGGTATTGCTGGAATATTTATTGAGACACACCCAGACCCTGACAATGCTCTAAGTGATGGACCAAACTCTCTGCCACTTAATGAGCTGAAACCTTTATTGGAACAGTTAAGTGTCATTGATGATTTGATAAAAACTAACCCAAATCAATAATTAGGTAAAATTAGTTATGGGAATGATTAGTTCAATTAAAGCCATTCAAATATTAGATTCAAGAGGTAACCCAACTGTCGAAGCTGTGGTTGAACTAGAGAGTGGACATATAGGCAGAGCTTCAGTGCCCTCAGGAGCCTCTACTGGTTCTAAAGAAGCTGTGGAGCTAAGAGACGGTAATCAATCAGAATACTTAGGAAAAAGTGTTCACCAGGCAGTTACCAATATTAATACTGAAATTCAAGATGCTCTCTTAGGTCAAAATGTTACCGATCAGGTGACCGTCGATAACATCATGATTAAACTGGATGGCACTGATAATAAGTCTAGATTAGGCGCTAATGCATTGCTTGCTGTCTCTTTAGCATCAGCTCATGCAGCCGCATCTTATAATGAAAAAGAATTATTTCAATATTTGTCAAATGGTAATTACAGTTTTCCTCTGCCAATGATGAATATTTTAAACGGTGGTGAACACGCTGATAATAATATTGATATTCAAGAGTTTATGATTCTGCCAGTGCAATTTAAAAAGTTCAGCGAGGCATTACAAGCAGGCGTTGAAATTTTTCATGCATTAAAATCAGTCCTTAAACAACAAGGATTAAATACTGCTGTTGGAGATGAGGGAGGGTTTGCTCCTAACTTACCGAGTAATCATGCTGCGCTAGAGACTATACTTGAAGCGATTCATAAAGCTGGTTTTAATGCTGGTTCTGATATTTATCTTGGTTTGGATGTCGCTAGCACAGAATTTTATAGAGAAAATAAGTACCATTTTTCATCTGAAAACAAGTTTTTTGATTCAGGTGAATTTGTTGATTATTTGGAACAACTTGTAGCTAATTATCCCATTATTACTATTGAAGATGGTATGGCTGAGAATGATTGGGAGGGTTGGCAAGAACTCACAAAACGATTAGGCAACAAATGTCAGCTTGTTGGTGATGATTTATTTGTTACTAACCAAGCTATTCTTAAGGAAGGCATTAACAATATGGTAGCCAACTCAATTTTAATTAAGCCCAATCAAATTGGAACACTCACCGAAACATTTGCTGCAGTAGACCTTGCAGTTGCAAATCATTACACAACTATCATTTCGCATCGCTCAGGTGAAACGTCTGATAGCACCATAGCTGATATTTCATTAAGCTCTAATATTTCACAAATTAAAACCGGTTCTTTATGTCGATCAGACAGAATAGAAAAATATAATCAGTTGCTAAGAATCGAATCTATTTTAGGTGAACAATCTAATTATCTCGGGGTTAAAGCGTTTGCCCCAATTCTAGATTTATAGATAGATGAGATTAGTCACTATTGTACTTATAATTCTTTTCTTATTATTACAAGTGGATATTTGGATAAAAAAAGACGGTTACAAAAGAAAGGTAGAATTAACTGAGACGATTGAAATGCAGACAGAAGCTAATAAAGAGATGACAATCCGTAACAATCAATTGCAGCAAGAAATAATAGATTTAAGAAATGGCACTGAAGCCATAGAAGAAAAAGCCAGAACAGAAATGGGGATGATTAAAGAAGGCGAAGAGTTTTACTTGATTGCCAAATAATTATCAATTAAGGAGAAAATAATGAGTGGTTTAGTAAAAACCAGTGATAGAGACGGAATAGTAGAAATACGAATGTGTAGAAAGCCAGTAAATGCATTAAATCTTGAGCTACTTGAGGACATTCACAAGGCAATTGATGAGAACACAGAACAGGGTGCAAAAGCATTAATGCTTAGTGGGATGGACGGCATATTTACTGCGGGCTTGGATGTTAAAACATTATTAACCCTTTCTAGAGATGAAATAGATATTTTTTTTAAAGCGTTTTGGGGGCTAATGGCAAAAATTTCCAAAAGCCCAATTCCATTCGTTGCTGCGATGACAGGCCATAGTCCAGCCGGAGGCACTGTCCTTTCAATTTTTTGTGATTATAGGATTGGAGCTAAAGGAGACTATAAGATCGGGATGAATGAGGTTTTTGTTGGTCTTCCGGTACCAATGATTTTATATAAGGCTCTTTCAAGACTGGTGGGAGAGAATAAGGCTTCAACTCTTACCATGACAGGTAGCTTGATCAATTTTGAGGAAGCAGATCAATTAGGATTGTTAAATGAGCTTGTAGAAAAAAATCAAGTTGTTGATAAAAGCTTTGAATGGTTGGGTGAACTCGTTCAGCTCCCTCCTAATGCGATGAATTTAACTCGATTAACTGCAAAATCAGAACTCAATGATTGGTTTGATAATGAGCTCAGTCAGTTTACTACGTCATTTGCTGATGGCTGGTTCTCGGATGAAGTACAGTCCAGGATGAAATATATTGCAGAGAATTTTTTATAAGATGAAAATTCTTTTATCTAATGACGATGGGTATTATTCAAAGGGCATAACAGGCCTTGCTGAATCACTTAAGCAATTTGCTGAAGTGACAATTGTAGCTCCTGAGAACAACTGCAGTGGCTTAAGTAGTTCTTTGACACTTAAGAACCCCTTAAGAATAAGAAAATTCCAGGACAATGGTTATTATGTCAATGGCACTCCTGCAGATTGTGTTTTTCTTGCCTTAACAAAAGTTTTAGATAAAAAACCTGATTTATTGGTAAGTGGCATCAATCATGGGGCTAATTTAGGTGATGATGTTTTATATTCCGGAACAGTTGGTGCTGCAATGGGGGGTCGATTTAGTAATATTCCTTGTTTGGCTTTATCATCAACCAGCCTGAAACCTAAACATTTAGATGCTGCTATAGAAGCCTCAAAAATATTTATTCGTGATCATTTAACTAAACTGACATTAAGATCAACAGTGTTGAATATCAATTTTCCTGATGTCCCTATAGAAGAAATGAAAGGTTATACAATTACGGAATTGGGCAAAAGATTAATGCCAGACTCATCAAGCAGCAACATCGACGCATACGGTGATGAGATCCACTGGATAGGACCACCACCACCACCAGAAGACTCTAATCAGGAAACAGACTTTAATGCCATTGCTCATAACAAAATTTCAATTACGCCTTTAGCCACTAATTTGACTGACAGCTCACAAATCAATGACTTAAAAGATTGGATCGATAAACTCTAAGTTATGAAAAAAATCTTTTCATCAATTCTAGAATATGTGCTTCACCAAGCAGCGAAACCAGCTGCAGTCTATTTTTTATTTATTTGGAGTTTTGTGGAAGCCTGGTTCATTATTCCTATACCTCCTGATGTTATTTTAGCTCCAATGACGCTTGCAAAACCAAGCAAAGCTTTCTTCTATGCGAACATCACCACAATAAGCTCAATTTTAGGGGGATGCTTAGGATTTATTATTGGTATGTTTGCTATTGACTACGCGATGGAAATAATTAACACATTAAATTTACAAGGTTATTATGATCAAGCTTTAGAGTGGTTTTCTGTCTGGGGATCAGCTGTCATATTAGTAGCCGGATTTACTATTATTCCGTTTAAAGTTTTTACGATCATGGCTGGTGCCATGAAGATGAATTTTTTTCTTTTCTTACTTGCGGCAACTCTTTCAAGAGGGGCTAGATTCCATCTCGTGTCTTATGCTGCAAAAATCGGTGGTGAAAAAGGTATGGATGCTATTGTGAAATATATCGATAAAATCGGTTACTTAATCATCCTCATTTTTATCGTTATCCTATTCGTGAGTTATTGATTTATATATGTTAACTAAATTCTTACTATCATTAGCCTTCATACTCCTCATTTATTTCATAATATCGAGATTACCTAGAGATTAGAGGATTAACATAGTCATAGGATCTCTATATTCTGCTGCAAGAATATTGTATGTTCTACAAGCACTAACTGTGTCCATAACCTCGACCCCAATACCTTTCTTTAATAAGCTGGTCATTAGAGTGTGATTAGGGAAAATCTGTTGTTCTCCAGTGCCCAGTAACACCACTTCACAACTATTTTCTATGGCTAAACTGAAATCATCAATACTTAATTCATTGGCTGCAGAATGGCTCCAAGGATGAATAACCTCATTATTAAAAATAATTAAGCTCTCGGTGTACCAGACTCCTTTAAATTTAATTTTATTAGGGCCTCTGGCTTCAATTAATGAGTTATTGATCTCATTCATATAAAATCATCTATGATTCAATTAGTATTAATTATATTTTAAATTATATCTCATCATACACTTATGTCTTTCACTCATGATCTTATCAAGCTAGATGAACTTTCAGCAAGAACAGAAGAAGGGAAGAGGTTTTATCAAACCCCGCAAGGTAAATCATACCCATCCGTAACCACGGTTACAGGCATCTTGTCAAAAGATGATATTCAAGCATGGCGCAAACGTATAGGGGAAGAAAAAGCTGATCAGATTACAAGAGCTGCCACATCAAGGGGTAATGAGGTGCATAAATTAGCTGAACTTTATTTAAAAAATGAACTGTTCTCTCAAAGTACCTTGTTTGATGAGCCTAAAACCAATAACTATAAAATGTTTGAAGTGCTATCCAGTGTTCTAGATAATAAAGTTGGGATTGTTAGAGCTATTGAAGCTCCTTTATACAGTGATGTTTTAAGAGTAGGTGGTCGAGTCGACCTAGTTGCTGAATGGGATAATGAACTGGCAGTTATAGATTTTAAAACCAGTTCTAAACCTAAAAAAGAACGCTGGATTGATAATTATTTTATGCAATCATCCGCTTATGCCTTTATGTTTGAGGAATTAACAAAAATTCCTATTAATAAAATTGTTATTGCTATTGCCTTGGAGAATTTAGGAACTCAAATTTTTGTCAAGGATGCCAATGACTATATTCAGCAGTTCATAGATTTGAGAAAAACATATGACATAATATCTAATCAGCAAGGGATTTAGCATGGATGAAACGCAAATAAAAACATTGTTGGGCGAATTAACAGATCGCTTTAACTCTCTCAGGGGGTATCTTTGACTACGAGAAAAAAACCTCTCGTTTACATGCTGTTCTAGAATCACTTAACGATCCCAAAGTTTGGGATGATCGCGAACTCTCCCAGACATTAAATCAAGAACGTGCTTCTTTAGAGAAAACGATAAATCAACTCCAGACAATATCAAACCGTCTTGAGGATTCACACGTTCTATTGGAATTAGCCATAAATGAGAGTGACGATGAGACTTTGAATGATTTGGGCACAGAATTACAAGTATGTAACACAGAGATTAGCCAGCTAGAGATCCAGAGGATGTTTTCAGGGGAAATGGACACCTCCAATGCGTTTTTAGATATACAAGCAGGGTCTGGAGGCACTGAGGCTCAAGATTGGGCAAACATGTTGTTAAGAATGTATCTTAGGTGGTGCGAGTCAAATGATTTTAAAGCCGAACTCATTGAAACTTCAGCCGGTGAAGTGGCGGGAATAAAAAGTGCTACTATTCATATTTCCGGTAATTTCGCCTTTGGGTGGTTGAGAACAGAATCAGGTGTCCATCGTTTGGTTAGAAAATCACCATTCGATTCAGGCAATCGAAGACACACTTCATTTGCAGCAGTTTTTGTTTCTCCAGAAATTGAAGATAATTTTGAAATTGATTTAGATCCAAGTGATTTGAGGGTTGATGTTTATCGTGCGAGTGGAGCAGGTGGTCAACATGTTAACACCACTGAGTCTGCTGTTAGAATTACCCATCTTCCGAGTGGAACAGTCGTGCAGTGTCAAAATGATCGATCACAACATAAGAATAAAGCCACAGCCATGAAACAAATGAGAGCCCGTCTTTTTGAACTTGAACATCAGAAAAGAATGGATAAAGCACAAGCTGTTGAAGACACTAAAGCTGATATTGGTTGGGGAAGTCAAATCAGATCTTATGTTTTAGATCAATCAAGAGTCAAAGATCTAAGAACGCAAATTGAATCCAGTAATCCAGAGGCTATACTGGACGGTAATATTAATAAATTTCTAGAAGCGAGTCTCAAGGAAGGCATTTAATTAAAGGCAGCTAATGACAGACAAAAAAGAAGATCAGAATAAATTAATTGAGGAAAGGCGTAACAAGCTCACTGCTCTGAGGAAATCTGGGTTTAATTTCCCCAAATCAACTGCCATTAGTAGTTTTTCAAAAGATTTAAATAATGAATTCGGAAAGTCCACTAAAGAGGAATTGGAAACACTCAACAAAGAGGTTGCCATTGCCGGCAGGATGATGGCTAAACGGGTGATGGGTAAATCTAGTTTTTCTAAAATCAAAGACGGAACCGGTTCCATTCAAATTTTCCTTAACTCGAAGAATTTATCTAAAGAACTTTATGATCAATTCAAGACAGCTGATGTTGGTGATATTTTTTGGGTCAAGGGCGCTTTATTTAGAACTAAAACTGATGAGTTAACAATTAATGTTGAAGAAATGGAATTACTGACTAAATCTTTAAGACCTTTGCCTGAAAAATTTCATGGACTGACTGACACCGAAACCAGATATCGTAAAAGATATCTAGATCTGATTATGTCAGATGAGAGCAGGACCGTTTTTGAGAATCGTTCTAAGATTGTTACTACCATCAGGAGTTATCTCAATCAACAAGATATATTGGAAGTTGAAACACCCATGATGCACCCTATAGCTGGTGGAGCCATCGCAAGACCATTTGTAACTCATCATAATACTTTAGACAGAGATTTTTATCTGAGGATTGCACCAGAGCTTTACTTAAAGCGACTAGTGGTGGGTGGCATGGAAAGAGTCTATGAAATTAATCGATCTTTCAGAAATGAAGGTGTGTCCCCTCAACATAACCCCGAATTTACCATGCTTGAACTGTATTTAGCCTATGCGTCCTATGAGGATATTATGAAACTCGTAGAAGGAATGATGATTGCGATTGCTGAAGATCTAAACGACTCAACAACCATTAAATATCAGGGCCAAGAGTATGATTTGTCTGGTCCATATCAACGTATGACTCTGGAGGAGTCAGTAATACGATTTAACCCTGATATGGATGTTGACAAGCTAAGAGATCATGATTATTTACTAAGTATTTGTAAGGAGCTTAATACTAAAGCCACTAAAGATACCCCCTCTGGAAAACTCCTGTTTGGGATTTTTGAAAAAACGGTTGAAGATCATTTAATTGAGCCTACTTTTATTACTGATTATCCAAAAGATGTATCACCTTTATCAAGAGCTAATGATGAAGACCCCTGGCTTGTTGATCGTTTTGAATTTTTTATAGCCGGAACAGAATTAGCAAATGGCTTTCAAGAACTTAATGATCCTGATGATCAGTCAGATCGTTTTAAGGCTCAAGCAAAGGAAAGAGACAGTGGAGACGATGAAGCTATGGTTTATGATAAAGATTACATAGAGGCATTAGAGTATGCAATGCCACCTACCTCAGGACTTGGAGTCGGAATTGATAGGTTAGTGATGCTTTTTACTAATAGTCCTTCAATTAGAGACGTGTTATTTTTTCCTCATATGAGAGA
>CAYQEV010000015.1:0-27865 GCA_964416745.1 uncultured Woeseia sp. | reverse complement strand
AAGATTGTATTCAAATGAGGTGACCACACCAAAATTACCACCGCCACCTCTAATTCCCCAAAAAAGGTCAGGGTTTTCATCTGCACTTGCTTTTCTCATAACACCGTCCGCCGTGATGATATCAACGCTTCTTAAGTTATCAATTGTGAGTCCAAACATTCTCATTAATGACCCTATGCCACCTCCGAGGGTTAAGCCAGCAACGCCGGTGTGAGAAACTACCCCAGCAGGGACGACATACCCATAAGGTAGTGTTTTTGAATCCATGTCATACAAGGTGCAACCTGGCTCAACAGTAACTATTTTTCTTTGCAGGTCCACACTGGTTTTTCTCATTCTCGAAAGATCAATAATAATCCCTCCATCACAAGTTGACTTTCCTGAGATGCTATGACCACCGCCACGAACTGCAGTTATTAAATTTTGTTCTCTTGCAAAATTAATTGCTTGTTGTATATCAACAACGGATTCACAATAAACTATAAGTGCAGGGTGTTTATCCCAAACCCCATTCCACACTAATCTCGATGTATCATAATCATAGTGTCCTTTTGTTATAACACTACCTTGGAAGCTAGACATGAAATCTAATATATCAACTCTATCTAGAATTATTTCATCACCATCTAAGGACAGCGCTTCAATATCGTGGATTGAAGCATTACTGATGGGCACGTAGGAGGCTAGGGAAATAATCCCTGCGTTTTTAATAAACTCTCTTCTTTTCATGGTGTTTTAGTCTCCTAAACTCTTACTGCAAATTTTATTTGTTTCACGTTTAACTATAAAGAATGGAAGGATTGCTTTAAAGAATTAAAATTCTATACATTTTTGCTTATTAATCAATTGATAAATAACCTTTGCCTTTGCCATAGATTTATTATATATATATAACCATATATTTATTTATCAGACGATCATTTGGTCTATATCAAATCGAGTCCGATGATGGTTATTAAAAATGAATGAAATTATATTTAAGGGGACAGAAATATGAAATTAATCCACAAATTAACCGTGTTATCTCTTTCGATGGCTATGGTGTCATTTGCTTTACCGCCTAAACTTTATGCTCAAGATGGGCTTTTGGCGATTGAGGAAATAACAGTTACAGCTAGAAAGAGAGACGAATCAATAGCTGATGCGCCATACACGATAACCGCCTTAACGTCAGAACAAATAGAATTAAGAGGAATCAATCAACTCTCAGATGTTGTTGGGTACACACCTGGTTTTTTCTTTTCTGATAATAATGTTGGGGCAAATCAGAGATCTCATAAAAGACTTATCTTTAGGGGCATGAACCCGAGAACTGATATACCAACTCGTCAAGCTTCAGCAATGTTTATCGATGGTGCAGCAACTGTTGGTGCAGAGATCGGAGGCATGGAAAACGTTGAGCGAATCGAAGTATTAAAAGGCCCTCAAGGGGCTCATTTTGGACGATCAACTTATACCGGTGCAATCAATGTAATTACCAAGGATCCTGGCGATGAGTTTTCCGGAAGAATCAATCTTGAAGCCGGTGAACATGGAACTACAAGGGCAGGCCTATCTTTAGAAGGACCATTAGGCGATAATCTTGCCTATCGGTTGTCTGTAAGCACTTATGAAACGGATGGCATGTACGACAATGCTGTCGTCCCAGGACAAACACTTGGAGCACAATCAACAGACGATATGGCTTTAACTGTGGTGTTTAACCCATCGGATCGTATAAAAATTAAAGCTCGATATCATACATGGGAAGACGACGATGGACCGGATGCGTCGACTGGTTACGATTACAGAAGTGGTCATCACAACTGTAGCCCAGGTGGATTAGTAGAAAGATGGGGTGCAGCTCACATGGTTCCGTGGGATTTTGGTGCAGATAACGTGCCAGTTACCACAGTCTGTGGCAAGGTAGCAGCACCAACCGATGCTGAAATTGGTCATGATACCGGCTCTGCTAGACAACTTTCTTTGTTAAAAGCGAGAATTGATGGAAGCACTTTCCCTATTGCTAATGGGATAAGAGATGTTCCAGATTTTCAAGTTGTAGATCATTTTGGAATGGAAAGAGAAGCTGAAGAATTAAGTTTTGTCATTGATGTTAATTTCGATAATGGCATGAATTTAAATATCATTTCAGCAGAACATGAAAATTCTTATTCCAGTCATCAAGACTTGGATAAAAGAGCCACCGAAGGACTCTATCTGCAAGGTATGGGTGGAGGAATGTTTGGATCTTGGGGTGCTAATCATCCAGCTGATGCCTCTGTTCACAGAATGAATTCAATGCAAGATAGCTCCATAGAATTTAGATTGAGTTCAAGTCAAGATCAAAGATTTCGATGGATGTTTGGTTACAGTGATCTTGAAATGGATTGGTTCACACAAAGTATTGGTTCTTTGATTGTTTATTTTCCAAACGATGGACTTGATAATGCAGCCCTTCAAGCGGCAGGCGGGACTCCAGTTTGCTATAACCCATATTACTTATTTGGTGGATCATTATCAGCGAGTAATGTCTGTGGAAACTACGGAAACGTTACTTCCAATAACAATGATTTTAAATGGGATACCATTAATAACACAGCATTCTATGGTTCCATAGAGGCTGATCTTTCAGATAAGTTAACTCTTAGTCTTGATGTTAGAAGAGCAGAAGATGAAGTTACTTCTGGTGGTATAGGTCCTTATGCAAATGGTGCAGTGGGTCCTTTAGCTAATGTGGTAAGCGATACTTTTAAGGCTACACTGCCTAGATTAATTCTAGATTATAAGCCTGATGACGATACCACACTCTATGCAAGTTACTCAGAAGGAAGACTTCCAGGACTGTTTAATCCTGCTCTACTTTCTTTGAGTGCAGCTGAATTGGAAAGCCTCAAAAAAGTAACAGGAGGATCTGGTGTCAGAATTGATGAGGAAGAAGCTGAGAATATTGAACTGGGCTTGAAAAAAACTATCATGGATGGCCGAGGATTTGTCTCAATTGCTTATTACTCGACGGATCTTACCAACGTGCATACACCACTTTTTGCAGTCAGCTATACTGGAGACGATGGCACTCAGCAAGTCATTTCTGGTAATACCACCACAGCAGGCGGTAGTGCAGACCTGAATGGTTTTGAACTTGATGGTAGTATCTTGATTAATGAAAACTTGTCACTTGCGTTCACTTATGCGATCAATGACAGTGAGATCGGAGAAGGATTTCAAAGTGCAGATACCTTCGATTTAATGGGAGATAGAAACGCTGTTGTAGGCAATGAGTTTTCTAGATTTCCAAAGAACAGTGGCAGCTTATCTTTAAGTCATGTAAAGGAACTAGATGCTGAAAGAACAAGGTTTGCAAGGATGGATTATTTATATACAGGAAAAATGTATGCATCTAATGCAATGCTTTCACACACTGGTTCTGGCGCGAAGGTCAACTTGAGAACTGGCATAGAAACAGATTCCTATCGAGTTGAAGCTTATTGCACCAATTGTTTCAATGATAATCAGCCTAAAGGCTTACAACAGATGTATGATTTATCTGGAATTACTGGCGGATTTGGTGATGGGGCGGTTACTGCTGCCGGTCCTCGACTCCTTTCTCTCTCGCTTGCAGACAAAAGAGCCATAGGCATTAGAGCTTCTTATAAGTTCTAATTTGTCCCCAACAAAAAAGGAACGGGTTTCCTTCAAACCTGTTCCTTTTTTTAGTTTCCTATAACAAAAATACCAAGAACTTGGGTATCGAATGAAGCAATTCCTTTGTCTAAATCAACCCGAATACTTTTACCTCCTGGTACATCAAAAACCGGATCATATTCTCTAGAAAGATCATTAAATATGTATGCTCTAATCTTGTCTTTATTTTCAATTTTAGAAACATCAATAGGGATTGATACTGAAGCAGGTGAGTTCACAATTGTCCGATAAGGGCCAAAATATATAGCTTCAGAAATTGCATTTGTCATTATAGGCAAAGTGTCACTAGGATTAATTTTAGCTTGTGTGCCAATGAGAGCAGTAAAATCAAACCAAGCACTGATTAGATGGCTATTGTAGCTAATAAACTCATTAAACGGTCTGATAGCATTATTATCAGTATAAGGGTCGTTTGAATTTTTATGCCTGTAACTGTCTTGATAGGAGAAGGATTCTGGCTTGTTTGGGTGTGCGTCAGGTCTGATAACAAGCTTTGCTCCTTTAAGTTCACCGCTTGTAATTTCAGCTGAACCTCCTTCATTATAGGTGATATCACCGCTAGCCATTATTTTAATATCTAAATCTGGCAGAACTCCAAACTGTTCAATTCCTCCTCTAATTCTTTGAGCATAACCGATATTAAATGCTTCTTTAACCTCATCAAAGGTCTCCATCAAAGTAATTCTTGAATAACCCGTTGGGCAGTTTAGATCTTGATCTAGAATTTGATCTAGCGACCCATCTTCATCGTATTTTTCACACCAAGATATATCAAAAATACCTTGATTCATTTCTTCTATGCTATTGAGTGGTAAGTTATTCAGTTCTCGAATCTTCAGTGAAGTATCTTGACCGTTGTAATACCAGTGGGAAGGGACAATGATAATATTTTTTCTTTTATCAATATGGATAGCTTGTTTTAATTGATCTCTTATAGTTTCAAACCGTAATGCATCTTCAGGGTGACCAAAAATTTGGCTAGGAAATCTGGAGTAACCATACAAGCTATTGGTTCGGCTATCGTTACTTCCAAATCCATCGGAACGATTAAAATTGATGCTCCAACGACCACCTTGATTGATATCATATACAGCTTCCACATAGCGTTTAAAGCTGAGGTAGTTATTAAAAGCATTTTCATGGTAGACCTCTTTAATCCAAGGATGTGGTGCACCAAGTGGTCCGTCAGGATTTCTACCTGGCCATGGCAGACCATAGGTTGCATAGACTAGAGAAATTTCTTCTCCATCAGGGTATTGTTCCATATAGCGCTTCATATTGTTTAACAGCATCAAGTTGTACTCAGGAGTACGTCCAACTTGTCTAATTTGCCTAAGTGCCACTCGATCTTTAAGGCCGGATTTACATAACTTATAGTAGACCTTATTACGAGTCATAAAATGATTAGCATAGAAGTTATGATCAGTAGTTTCTCGAGTGAGGAGCATGTTCTTAAATCCTCCCCATCTAGCCATTGCCCAAGCCACATCATCATGTCTTGCCGAGTAACCAGAATTTTTCTCATACATACCAAATCTAATTTTTACTCGGTCACCAAAATTGTTTTTCATAAAATCAGTAAGGTACTCTTCCATAAAATCTGTCATCGGATGCATGCCTGTGGATTTTTTATTGGCACCTAGTAATTTATTAATTCTTCGATAGAAAACCACATCCTGCTCTCTAACATCTTGAACTCCATTGGGTGCCAAGATTTTATAATAATCCGGCAATGGGTCTAACCCGTCTCTAGGGTCTACTGAAAGGATATTTCTTCTCCCATAGCCATCTCCCGAACCGGTTACTTTTATTCTTTCATACTGATCCGCCTCTTCTTTGGATAATGTGACAGATTCATCAAGAACGTTGATATATATGGCTTGACTGCTATCAAAACGATACATACCAAAGTTGTCATAATATTCCTCAAAGCCCTCAGTTAAAAAAGAGCTGACATAGGGATAACTTCCCATGGATGAACGATAGGGGTATTTACCAACAAAATTTTCAGTGCACGCTTCACGTTCACTCATTGCTTGAATACCGATACGGCTTCTTTGGGCAATACCTTGATAATAACTTTCAGAAAAGCCTTCAGGTTGACCCCAGTCTGTGACTACAACCGCTACTTTATCATTATTGAGTACCCTAAAGGTGAATAGAGTCAGCAACCAAATAGCAGCTAAAAGGAGTAATATTTTAAATATTTTCATGGATTAATTTTTATCTTTGTTTATTGTCATACTTAACTATAATAATGAGAGGGATTAAGTCTATAATCTTTAATTATATTTTTCGACAATAGTAAGGAGTTTCAAGATTCATGAGTCAGTCATTTATAAGTTTAAATTTTTTACCTAAAGGTAAGTTCAGAGTTGATTTAGTAGAAGGGGTTACTAAAACTAATTTCTTTTCTATTTGTTATGGGGCGTTAACCACAATCGGTTTGCTAACGTTTATATCTTATGCAACCACTTATGTTTTGATAGAGAATCTTGAGTATCAGCGAAATCAAATTGGTACGATTGTAGGTGATCTACAAGTAGTAGCAGAAATTGCTCTATTAATTATTTTTCTTCCTGTCGGTTTAATTGCCGATAAGATTGGAAGACGACAAGTCTATTCATTTGGTATGTTTGCTATGGGCTTATCTTATTTTCTTTACCCTTTAGCCACAGGGATAGGCGAACTAACTATTTACCGAATCATCTATGCCATCGGTATGGGTGCAGCCACAGGCATGTTGGGCACGGTTACTGCAGATTATCCACAAAACCGTACACGTGGGAAAATGATTGCGGTTACTGGGATTCTAAACGCCACGGGCGTCATTATTGTGTCTTTAGTGTTTGCACGTTTACCTGAAAACTTTGCTCAGATGGGTTACGACCAAATAACTGCAGGGATGTATGCGATGTGGGTTGTGGCTGGTATGTGCTTGATAACCTCAGTAGTGGTTGCCTTTGGGTTACAGAAAGGAACCCCAACAGAAGAACAAAAGAGAATTCCATATATTCAGCAAATTAAGTCTGGCTTGAATGAAGGTAAAAACCCAAGGATACTGTTAGCTTATGCAGCCGCTTTCGTGGCTAGAAGTGATTTGGTTATTTTAGGAACTTTTCTTGTCCTCTGGGGCGTTGCAACCGGAACTGATATGGGCATGACTACCTCGGAGGCAACAAAAGCTGCCAGATTAGTTTTTGTAACATCCTCCATTTCTGCTCTTATTGCATCACCAATAATTGGTTATTTGATTGATAAAGTTGATCGTATTCTTGCTGTCAGTGTCTGTATGGCTATCGCCTCAGCTGGTTATCTTTCCATGTTTTTTATTGATAATGTTCTCGACCCAGGATCGAGACCTTTTTTTATGCTGCTAGGTGTTGGACAGCAATGCGCTTTTTTTGCTGCAACAACACTGTTAGGTCAAGAGGCCCCCAAAATGAAACGAGGAGCAATTGTTGGTGTGTTTAATCTTGCTGGCGCATTGGGTATTCTCATTTCGACTGGAGTGGGAGGAAGACTATTTGATGCTATTGACCCATCGGCACCATTTATATTTATAGGCTTTTGTAATATATTTGTTAGCTTTTTTGCTCTTTATGTGAGTAAAGTGGCGCCAACACCTAAAGAACCAATTAGTACTTAATTAGCCGCTGGATAAAACCAATCAGGACCAACACACTGTTGAGTCAATTCAATCGTGAAACTTTGATTTGAGTTTGGAAAATCTTCATTTAAGTCAATTCCAGCAACATCATTACGGGACTGGGTTGTGCACATGATACCGTCTTGATCAACATCCAACCAAGCGTAGACGACCAGGCCTGTATTTCCTGAAGAATTATAAAGAAATGTATGATTAAAAGTCTGTGATTGACTAGTAAATGATTCTATTTCATACAGAGGATGTTGTTGAAACCCAATCCCAGATTGAGCATGAAAAATACTTAAGTTGAAAGATTTACCCTGGGAGTCTTCACTGGTTATTATTTCTCCTGTGATGGTTATCTCATCACCCTCTGGTTCAGATTCAGAGCAAGCATTGATTAGGAGAACCGCTGAGAGTAGGCAAATGAAATGTGTTGTTTGTCTAATTTTTTTCTTCATGGTTATGAATTGTAATAAATAAAGGCAAAGGTAGGTAAAAAATATGTTTATAATTTCATTATGTCATCTTTTTTTAAGATTAAGATTCCTTCTATCATATTTATTTTCTTTGCTCTTCTTGTTGTTCAGTCATGTTCTGTGATTCCAAAAAATTTTACTGTTACAGAACCACAATATGAAATTAAAACCGAAGAATTTTCTTTACAGTTTAAAAAACTAGATAAACAGTTACCCGTCAGAATTTCTTATCCTGTTGGCAAGACTCGATTTCCTGTTATTGTTTTTTCTCATGGTAATGGTTCAAAGGGAGACATGTATAAGGGATTTACGGATTATTGGGCGAGCCATGGTTATGTTGTGATCCAGCCGACCCATATGGATTCACTATCTCTTGGTTTTAAGACAAAACGAGACAACATGAGAGAAATGTACCAACAAATGCTTCAAGTAACTGATACACGCAGACAGGATATGAGTTTTATTGTTGATTCATTGGATCTTATAGAAACCATTGTTCCTGATCTAAAAGATAAACTTGATAGAACCAAATTAGTTGCAGCTGGTCATTCAATGGGTGCAGCCACCGCCATGATAGTTGCTGGTATGACTTTATTGAATCCTACGGACGGCTATGCAGAAACTTCTGATGAAACGCGTTTTAAGGTGCTGCTCATGATTAGTGATCCAGGAACCATGGCTTTAATGCCAGAGGAACCGTGGAAGGGCGTTAGAGTGCCCACATTAATTTCGACTGGCACTAAGGATTTTAGTGATGTGGGTTCAGGTCGAATTAAAGCACCTTTTAAATATAAGATTCCTGATTCATTGACTCGTTCTTTGTCGCCTCATCATTATGTGATGATAGAAGGGGCTGATCATTACTTAGGCGGACTTATTTGCAGAACCGATGTTCCAGGGCCACCTCAACATGAGGCGTTAAGGATTGCCGCTGCAACCAGCACCACATTTTTGGATGCCTATGTAAAAAATGATCTTAATGCTTGGCGTAGTATGAGATTTGGTGATCTAAATGAAGCAACTAAGGGTAAAGCCACGCTTACCCTAAGATAGCCTAGTAAACTCTAGGGATAATTCTGTATTGTACTCGTTGCATGTATGCTTCATAACCGTCCAATTCTCTACTCAGTGTTTCTTCTTCAATCAAGATTCTAGGAATGAAAGCTAGCATTAAAATAATGGTACCGATAGTTGCCATAAAGATACTCCCTAACCATAAGCCCAGACCTGCAAAGAACAACATAAAACCTGTGTACATCGGATGTCTTATATAACTATAAAGGCCTGTGTCTACAAGCATCTGATTTCTTTCATCCTGAATATTCACAACTGATTGGGCAAATTCATTTTGGATCATAGTGAATAAAATAATGCTATATCCAATAACAAAAATAACCAACCCTAAATATTTAGCCATAGGTGCTGGTGCTTCAAAAATATTCAGATAGAACACATCGACAGTTATAAAATTTAGAGCTAATGCTATGGCTACAATGATGATTGAGGTTGCCATCTTATCTTTTTTTGGTTGCCGCTTAAAGTTAGACTCTAACCTCGCTTCCATACTGGCGGGGTAATACGCACAAATCCAAAATGAAGTTATAACATTGATTAGGAAATAAAACCCTGACCAAAAGATGGCATCGTGCCAATACCAAGTTGGTGCAGGTAGCAATAGAAATAGTGCTAATAGTGAAACCTGAAAAACAATCCCTATGAAGGTTTTTATATAAAGCATTGCTAGTGAATTACTCTTTTATATTGGCATCAATTAAAACCGCTATAAATAAAGCAGGTTCCGAGCCATTATTAATCCACGCGTGGTTGGTTCCGCGTTGCACGACCACATCAAAAGGTTGTAATTTAACCTCATCATCATCTAAGAGCAGAGTGACATCACCCTCCAATAGAATGATGTAATCAATTGTTTTTGTTTTGTGCATTGTGGGATGTCTGGTTGTATCCACTCTTTCATGTTCAGCGCCTATACTTTGAAATGCTTGCGCTGCAAGTTCCTCAAGCATCTCAGCAGGGATGCCTTCCGGCGTTGGATTAATTCTGAAGTATCTAAATTTCGACCCACCAGGAGTGGGCGAAAGCACAATATCTGTATCAGCCCTATCTATTGAATCAGTGCTATCAACAGAGCTGTCATCAGTGCTCCAAATTTCAAATAAACCTCCAACTTCTTCACCAACTGATCTAGATGGTCCTCCATCAATCTTTACAACTGATTTTCCCTCACTGTTGTGTCCTGTGATTATTCTTCGCATTACTTACTCCTTTAAACTGATTTATGTTCCTTGGTAGATGCAGCCACTTGTACAGGTTTCTTGTACCTCTACTTTTGATAATTCTGGGAAATCAGAGACTATCCGATTCCATACCCAAATAGCTAAATTTTCGCTTGTTGGATTATTAAGTCCCTTAATCTCATTTAAATGTGAATGATCTAATATTTGTCTGGTAGCCTCAAAAGCTTTAGTGATGTCTGCATAATCTATAATCCAGCCACTTTCCTCATTAGGCATGCCTTCCACATAGAGTCTTATTTTGAATGAATGCCCATGTAATCTTGCACATTTATGTCCCTCGGGCACATTGGGTAATGAATGAGCTGCCTCTATCGAAAATTCTTTATATATTTCCATAATAACCTTGGCGCGCCCGGAGAGATTCGAACTCCCGACCTTGTGGTTCGTAGCCACACGCTCTATCCAGCTGAGCTACGGGCGCTTTTAACCTATTATAATTTAAACGATTGAAACAAATATCAGAAATTATCTTTGCGTTTTCGAATTTCAGCAAAAACCTCAATGTCTGATGATTCATTCATATTCAGGAATGTTTTTATTTGTTCTTGATTTGCTCTAAGAAAAGGGTTGGTTGATTTCTCTAACTCAACAGTAGTGGGAACAGTAGGGGTGTTTTCTAGGCGAAGATTATCAACTAAAGTTTTCCGATCTATCAATGCATTATTACCTGGATCAATGCTGATCGCAAAATTTGCATTTGCTTGAGTATACTCATGCGCACAATAGAGTTTTGTGTTGTCTGGCCACTGTTTAATTATGTTAAGTGAAGACCACATTTGTTTTGGCGTGCCTTCAAATAATCTGCCACAACCCATGGCAAATAGTGTGTCACCGACAAAGGCTAAAGATTGATCCTCAAAATGATAAACCATATGACCTAATGTATGCCCCGGGGTATGGAATGCTTTAATTTTATGTTCTCCAAATTCAAAAATCTCTTCATGTTGAATACATTGATCAATGCCAGGAATTCTTGATTGATCAACTGCAGGACCAATAATTGTACAACCGGTTTTATTCTTGAGTTCAAGATTCCCACCGGCATGATCATAATGATGATGGGTGTTGATGATGTGGGTTAAAGACCAGTTATTTTCATTTAGTGCCTTTTCTATAGCTGTTACTTCAGGTGTGTCAATAGTGGCTGTTAAATTATTGACATGATCATGAATCAAGAAACCATAGTTATCACTTAAACAAGGAAACATGTGAACTTCTAAATGGTCAGTTTGATTCATCGCTGATAAATCTATTCTTTAAGTCTGGGCATTAATTCCACTAGATTGCAGGGTTTTGTTCGAATATCTAGTTGTTCTTTAATCAGAAAATTCCAACCGTCTTTACATGCACCCGGTGATCCTGGTAGGCAAAAAATAAATGTTCCGTTTGCAACTCCCGCAAAAGCTCTGGATTGTAAGGTGGAGGTTTTGATGTTTTGATAGGATAAGCTTCTAAACATCTCACCAAACCCATCAATGGTTTTATCTAATAGCGGCTGAATTGCTTCTGGTGTTCCGTCTGTTCCTGTGATGCCTGTTCCACCTGTGGTAATCACAGCTTGAACAGATTCATTAATAATCCACTCAGATAAAATATTTCTAATTTGATACCGATTATCTTTACAAATGTTGCGTTCTTTTAATTTATGACCATAGGATTGCAATTGGTCCACTAGAAGCGCACCTGATTCATCATCTTCTAATGTTCTTCGATCAGAAATTGTCAGGACCGCAATGTTTACGGGAATAAATTCTTTTTCTTTGTTATCTGCCATCTTCAGTATTACGTTTAATCTTATTTTATTTCAGTTTCTTTGTCTTATCCATCTATTGCACTAGAAACTTGGCGGAGTACATGCTGAAACAAGAACACAATCAGTGGCACCAGGATTTTTAAAACGATGAGGAACACTGCTATTAAATAAATAAGCGTCTCCAATGCTTAAATAGTAAATTTGATCACCCACTGTAAGTTCTAGACGTCCTTCAAGAATTAAACCACTTTCTTCTGATTCATGAGTAAGCATGTTTTTGCCTGTATCTGCTCCAGGTTTATATCGTTCAAGAATCATTTGCGGTTGACTGTTCTTTAGATTCTGTCCAATTTGCAAATAGGAAATAGGGCCACTTCCAATTTCAGTAAGTTCATGTTTTCTATACACGACTTTATTAGCTAATTTGATTTCCATAGCAAAGAAATCGCTGATTGAAATGGGCACCGAATCTAAGATCTTTTTTAGCATCCCTAATGATGGATTCGTTTTATTGCTTTCAATGAGTGAAATCGTGGCATTGCTGACTTTTGATTTGATTGCTAATTGTCGCTGTGAAATTTGCCTATCATGCCTTAGTTTTTTGAGTCGGGTGCCGATGTCTATGTCTTCATTCATGCTGTTAAAACGTTAAATATATTAAACAAAAAATATTAAAACCTATTAAAAACAATAATTTATAAAAAATCAATTTAAATATTGTTAAATTTATAAAAACTTATTAAGGTGGTGCTATAACAATTAATAAGGACTAGAATTATGAGCAATTCACTCCCTAATCTTGAGGCTTATTGGATGCCTTACACTGGCAATCGATATTTTAAGAAAAACCCTAGAATGTTTAAAAAGGCGAGCGGTATGTTTTATACCACCCACACGGATGACCAGGT
This sequence comes from uncultured Woeseia sp., assembly GCA_964416745.1. Classification (GTDB taxonomy): domain Bacteria; phylum Pseudomonadota; class Gammaproteobacteria; order Steroidobacterales; family UBA11654; genus CACPJA01. The sequence goes on along the minus strand of CAYQEV010000015.1, from coordinate 15,077 downwards.
TCTTGATGGAGCTTCAGGTCTGTGGTGTTGTAATACTGGTCATTGCCATCCAAAAATTGTAGAAGCAGTGCAGAAACAAGCTGAAACGCTCGATTATGCAACTGCATTCCAATTAGGGCATCCAACGGTTTTTGAAATGGCTGATAAACTAGTCAATATGGCGCCGGATGGAATTACCCATGTGTTTTTCTCTAATTCAGGCTCTGAGGCTGTTGATACCGCACTAAAAATAGCGTTAGCCTACCATCGAGCAAGAGGTGAAGGTCATCGGACTCGATTAATCGGAAGAGAGAAGGGTTATCATGGGGTTGGTTTTGGTGGGATATCAGTCGGAGGCATGTCTCCTAACCGAAAGATGTTTGGTGCCTTATTACCAGCAGTTGATCATCTTAAACACACTCATAATCTAGAACACAATGCATTCTCTATCGGACAACCTGAATGGGGAGGACATTTAGCGGATGAGTTATCAGACATATTAGCTTTACATGATCCGTCAACAGTTGCTGCAGTGATCCTTGAGCCAATCGCTGGTTCAGCTGGGGTGTTAATACCTCCTGTAGGTTACTTAGAACGGATAAGAGAGATTTGTGATGAGCATGGCATCCTTTTAATTATGGATGAAGTGATTACTGGATTTGGTAGAACAGGTAAAAGCTTTGCAGCAGAATCCTTTAATGTGTCTCCAGATATCATGACCATTGCTAAAGGCATGACCAGTGGAATGGTACCCATGGGTGGTGTTATGGTGAAGGAAGAAATTTATCAAACCTTTATGACCGGCCCTGAAGACAGCATAGAGTTTTATCATGGTTATACATATTCAGGTCACCCTTTAGCCGCTGCCGCTGGTCTTGCGACCTTAAATGTCTATGAGGAAGAGGGTTTATTTCAAAGAGCCAGCGAATTAGCGCCGATTCTTGAAGAGGAATTACAAACTGTTAAAGGGTCAAATTATGTCATTGATACCAGAAATTATGGGTTGTTGGGAGCGATTGAACTTGAACCTATTGAAGGTCAGCCAACCGCTAGAGCATTAAATGTTTTTAGAGAATGTTTCTCAAGAGGAGTCCTAGTGAGAACCACAGGGGACACTCTTGCTTTGTGCCCACCTTTCATTGCCACAGAAGATCAGGTCAGAACGGTTGTTCAGACTGTCAAAGAATCAATTGCTGCAATAGGTTAGGGAAGACCATGGAACAGAAAGTTATTGAACACTGGATTAATGGCACACATGAGCCTTCGTCGTCTAATCGTTATGGTGATATTTATAATCCAGCAACAGGTCAAGTTATTGCTAAATTACCCATGGGTAATAGCGGTGATTTAGATAAAGCCGTCAACGCTGCAGAGCTTGCTTTTAAGTCTTGGTCGAAGACTTCAATAACTAGAAGATCTCAGGTTCTATTTAAGTACAAAGAATTACTAGAATCGAATCGAGAGGAACTGACTCGTTTGATTACTTTGGAGCATGGGAAAGTTCTCTCGGACGCAGCAGGGTCACTTCAAAGAGGGATTGAGGTTGTGGACTTTGCCTGTGGCATTCCTCACCTGATGAAGGGTGAATTTAGTGAGCAAGTAGGAACCGGTATTGATTGTTATTCGACAAGACAGCCAATAGGAGTGTGTTCAGGTGTAACACCTTTTAATTTTCCTGCAATGGTCCCGATGTGGATGTTCCCTATTGCTATTGTTTGTGGGAACACTTTTATTCTAAAACCTTCAGAAAAAAACCCTTCATGTTCTATGAAATTAGCTGAATTAATGCAAGAGGCAGGCCTTCCAGAAGGGGTCATGAATGTAGTGCATGGTGATAAAGAAATGGTGGATGCCATTCTAGATCACCCCACTATTAAGACATTCAGTTTTGTTGGATCAACGCCAGTGGCGAAAGCGGTTCATAGCAAAGCCTCTGCCAATGGAAAACGAGTTCAGGCACTGGGGGGTGCGAAAAATCATGCCATTATTTTAGCGGATGCTGATATTGAGCAAGCAGCCAATGCAATTATCGGTGCAGCATATGGTTCAGCAGGGGAGCGATGTATGGCTATCTCAGTTGTAGTAGCCCTTGAGAGTATTGCAGATGAGCTTAAAACAAATCTTCTAGAGAAGGCAAGCCAGCTTCAAATTGGGCCTGGAGATGATCCGCATAACGAGATGGGTCCATTGATAACAGCAGAGCATAAAGACAAAGTAATCAACTACATAGATCAAGGAGTTGAATCAGGAGCAACACTCTTGCTTGATGGCAGGGAACACCCTATGACTTCAAGTAACGAAGGATTCTTCTTAGGGCCAACTCTCTTTGATCATGTTCAAAGAGACATGAGCATCTACCTTGAAGAAATCTTTGGCCCTGTTTTAGTAATGCTCAGAGTACAGAATTTTTCAGAAGCAATTGAGTTAGCTAACCAACATCAATTTGGTAATGGGGTCGCATTGTTTACGACCAAAGGATCAGCAGCAAGAGAATTTGTTAATTCTGTTCAGGTGGGAATGGTTGGAATCAACGTAGCGATTCCAGTACCATTATCATTCTATACGTTCGGAGGATGGAAGGATTCTATTTATGGGTCATCAAATATCTACGGTATGGACGGCGTTAGGTTTTATACAAAAACCAAGACTGTTACAACCAGATGGCCTGATATTGATGAGGATGAGGACTTAAATCTCTCCATGCCAACTGTTAAATAAGAGGGAAAGTTAATGCTCATAGGTGTACCTAAGGAAATTAAATCTGATGAATATAGGGTCGGCTTAACACCTGAAAGCGTCCAAGCACTAACTGAAGCTAATCATGAGGTAATGGTTCTAAGCAATGCCGGTCTTGGCATAGGCAAGACAGACGAAGAGTTCAAACAATCTGGAGCACTGATTGTCAAAACCCGAGAGGAAATATTTGATCAAGCAGAGATGATTGTTAAGGTAAAAGAACCTCTATTGGAAGAATGCGCCTTGCTTAAAGAAAACCAAATTTTATTCACGTATTTGCATTTAGCTCCAGATCCTGATCAAGCTAAAGCCCTTATTAATTCTGGTGCAAATGCTATTGCCTATGAATCAGTGCAAGCAGACGATGGCAGTTACCCATTGCTTACTCCGATGAGTGAGGTTGCAGGAAGAATGGCAGTCCAAGCAGGAGCGAGTTGTTTGGAAAAAGCAAAGGGAGGCAAAGGGCTTCTAATAGGCGGGGTAACGAGTGTTGATGCTGCTAATGTTGTTGTTATTGGTGGCGGTGTTGTGGGTATTAATTCGATTGAGATTGCCATCGGCATGCAAGCAAATGTCACTGTTCTTGATAAATCTGCAACTAGACTTGATTATTTGGAATCTATTTTTGGTGACAAGTTAAATGCAGTGATTGCCAACTCTGAAAATAATAAAGACTATATCCAAGCCGCTGACCTAGTGATAGGAGCTGTATTGGTTCCTGGTGCATCTGCACCGAAGATAATTACTAGAGATTTAGTCAAATTGATGAAGCCTGGCTCTGTTATTGTTGATGTAGCAATCGATCAAGGCGGTTGTTCCGAGACCAGTCATGCAACCACGCATTCAGATCCAACGTATGTTGAAGAGGGTGTATTGCATTATTGCGTGGCTAATATGCCCGGTGCTGTGCCTTTAACTTCTACTTATGCCTTGAACCAAGCAACCATGCCATATGTAATGAACCTCGCTAATAATGGGTTTAGTCAAGCCCTATTAAATGATAAAGGGTTCTGTGAAGGCTTAAATATTTGTAACGGAGAAGTCACAATTGAGGCAGTGGCAAAAGAGCAAGGTTATGAATATATAGCGCCTATGGAGATGCTAAATAAAATCTCTTCTAATCAATGACAAACCTTTCTCATATGCCTCCCATTAGAGATCAATTAGGCAGAGCTCTGCGAGACCTTAGAATCTCTGTTATGGATCGATGTAATTTTAGATGCGTTTATTGCATGCCTGAAGATAAGTTTCATTCAGGTTTTAAATTCCTACCCTCTAAAGCAAGATTGAGTTTTGATGAAATGCTTAGATTGGTAAGAATTTTTACTAAACTTGGTGTCAGTAAAATAAGAATCACAGGGGGTGAACCTTTACTCAGGGTCAACCTAACTGACTTTATAGGAGATCTCTCCACTATTGATAAAATTAAGGACATTGCTCTTACCACCAATGGAGTGTTACTGAAGAAATACGCTGATGAGCTAAAAGCCGCTGGTCTTGACCGTATAACCGTCAGTCTTGATTCTATTGATCCTAATGAATTTAGACTAATGACAGGAGGCAGGGGTGATCTCAATCAGGTTTTAAACGGTATTGATGGAGCTCAACGAGCAGGCTTTAAGGACATTAAAATTAATGCTGTTATTAAAAAGGGAGTTAATGAAAGCAATATTCTAAAAATGGTTGAGTATTTTCGAGATCAACCAGTGATACTTAGATTTATCGAATACATGGATGTGGGTAATATTAATGACTGGCAGCAACAAGAAACTATTCCCAGCTCAGACATTATAGAATTGATATCAAATAAATGGTCTCTTAGTCCAATTAAGCAGAATTATGAAGGTGAGGTGGCTTCTCGTTTTATCTTTGATGATACTGGAACTGAGATTGGTTTTATTTCCTCCATGACTAATCCTTTTTGTGGCTCATGCACGAGAGCCAGACTGTCATCAGATGGTAAGTTATACAATTGTTTATTCGCTTCAAAAGGCATGGATATTAAGTCATGGATAAGATCAGAAATGGACGATAATACGATAGAAGAAAAGATAGTCTCAATTTGGAAATCAAGAGATGATCGATATAGTGAGCTAAGATATCTGAATCAAAATAATAAGGAAAAAGAGAAAGTAGAAATGTATTACATTGGGGGTTAAATTAGTATGAAACTATTGATGAAAGGAAAATTGCGATGAAAGACTTAATGATGAATACAACCCACCTCATTACTTCATTAATCTTGCCTGAAGTTAATTCTTAACATTAGGATTTTAATCTTTGAAAAAATCAACTCGTATTACTGTTCATAAAAATACTGAAGGTATTACTCAAGAAATATCAGATGAAGTTGCCATTGAGGAGCCATTGGAATTTAGTATTTGCTTTGGCCCCACTGCATCAAGGTCTAATAAAAATATTGCTATTACAATGCGAACACCGGGCAATGATTTTGAATTAGCCATTGGATTCTTATTTTCTGAAGGTGTTATCAATAATAAAAGCGATATTCTCTCGGTATCCAGAAATAAGGAGTTAGTTGACGATTCGAATATTGAGAATACTGTATTTATTGAGCTCAATGAGTCTGTGAATTTGGATCCAGATAAGATTCGAAATTTTTATATTAATTCATCCTGCGGTATTTGTGGTAGCTCAATGGTGGAAGGCATCTCTAAGATACAACCGATTGATAGTAACGCGAGTAACCTAGAAATTGAAGAGTCTGTTTTAAGACAACTCCCTGAGAATTTAAGACAAAAGCAAGACGCATTTGGAATAACCGGTGGACTTCATGCATCGGCTCTTTTTAATGTCAATGGAGAGATACTGCATTTATTTGAAGACGTCGGTCGTCATAATGCATTGGATAAATTAATTGGCCAACAGATAAATGAAAATACATTGCCACTCTCCAGATATGGTTTAATGCTGAGCGGTAGAACCAGTTTTGAGTTAGTGCATAAGTCGGCGTTAGCAGGAATTCCTATAATAGTTGCAATTGGTGCTCCTTCCAGCTTAGCAATTGAGGCTGCCTGGGAATATGAAATCACTTTAATTGGTTTTTTAAACTCAGATCGTTTTAATATTTACTCTTATCCAAAGAGAATAATTTGAAGTAAAAGAATAACTGAGGAAGTAATTTTATGATTAGGAACAAATTTTTTATTTTATTTTTTTTGATATTTCTTTTTCCTGTTTTACTAAATGCACAAGGAAATAATGGGAGAGGAAAGTGCATGCAACCATTTGGTATCTCTTACTATCTCGTAGAAGGGGGAGACGAAGATGAGTGGCTAGAGCTTTACATGAAGTGGCATTATCCACTCATGCAATATGCCTTGGATCATGGGTCTATTATTGAACATAAACTTTTTGTGCCAGATGGTCATGGCATTGAAGCTCAATGGACATTTGCCGTCTCTTTTCTATTTCCTAGCTCACAAGAAAGCACGCCCGCTCCATTGGGTCGAGCAGAATTAATTACAGAACTTTTTGGCAATCAGATGGATGATTATATTGCTGGTGAACAACGTCGCTGGGAACTAACAAAAAAACACTGGGATACTGATTTTATTGAACTCGATAAGTCAGAAATGCCTCTTTCTGTGTACAGACCATCTTTAGGAGGTTGTGAATAGTTTAGGTATACCAATGTTAACTGATAAAGAAAAACTGAGATTACTCGAAGCACATAAGCCACCTTGCCTTGACACTTTGAGGGGTAGGGCTACTCAATTGAATTCAGAAAAGCAAACTACAATGATGGAATTTGATGCTGTTCCTGAGTTTTGCCATTCTGAGGCACAAATAGTTCAAGGAGGATTTATTACTGGGATGCTGGATACTTGTATGGCCCATCTACTTATTTCTTTATTGGATTTTAAATTTAACCCGGTGTCCCTGGACATCAATGTTAGTTTCTTAGCTCCTGCACACCCAGGAACCTTAGTGGCTGAGGCAAAGATTCTGAGAATTGGAAAGAGCATAGCTTATCTGACTAGCACCTTGACTCAGGACAATCATCTTGTTGCCACCGCCACTTCAACTATAAAGCTTATACCCAGTGCTAAAAAACCACTCTGATAGAGACTAGCTATCTACTGCCCAGACAGACTTTTCTGCACTCCTGACCGTGGTTATCAGCATAGTGCCTAAGCCAATGATGAAGAGTGATAAATAAGGCTCGTATGGCCAAAATGGCACCCATAATACCAGATCTGCAGACCACGCTGACGCGGTCAAAAAATCAGTAATACGCTCTTGCCAATAGAGTGAGGCAGCTGACCAAACAAGACCAAAGATGATAATTGCACTGCCCAATACTCTAAGTGTGAGCGGTGTGTTGTTCTCAGCAGCATACCTATTCGACACTTGCCAGCGTTGCTTGCCCCAAGCTGCAATTCTCAATGCGAACGCGAGAAAACCGCTCCAGTAGTATACATAGTCAAGGGGTACCGGATTCTCATAATAGGAGAGGCCCCACCAATAGACACTAAAGGGATAAGCCCATAGAAAATAAATACCACTCTTATGCAGCAACTTCCATTGTTTTGAATTCAAGTATTGACGACCAAAGTTAAAGGATGTGACCACCATAGCTGGAAGGAAAATATAGCCAATGCTTCCTTCTATTTCATCCCTAAACAAATAAACATCTGCATAGTAGTAATCATGGAAAAAGTAAGACATGATAAAAATGAATAAGCCTTGCCATGCCATGGCAACTGCAAAACATAATCCAATATATTTCCGGTTACGCATTAACCACATTGACAGGGGTCCAGGAAATAAAATCTGAATCGAAGATATTGCAACTACTAGATAGATAAAAGGCACTGCCCAGCGCACAGCAAATCCAATCATTTCCGAAACACCAGATCCAGTTGACATATCAACTCCCATCATGGCAATCACCATGATCGTGCACATTGGAATAGAAATAAGCCAGAATAAATTCCATTTGTTAATGGCTTTATTCTTCAATATTGTTTTTAGATCAGTACTCATAGATGTCTAGTATTTAAAAATAAAGGATGACTCTTTTTATTGACTATAAATTCAAGCTTTTCCTTATCGTATACGAAGGATATATTTCATGATAGTATTTTTTACATGGTCAATTTCATGAAACTAAAGGCTCTTCAAGCGATTAAAGCCATGATTGCTTTAGCACCTTGTTTGATCTCAATCTATACACTCTATTGGCTTCAATACAATGAAATTTGGACCAGTGAAACTGCACACCGAGGTAAATTATCATTTGTGACTTTAGTTACAGGAATGGGATTATCATTTCTCATACAGTCTTATTTTAAGAAGCAACAGCAGAAATAATTAAGCAATCGTTAGGTGTCATACCTAATAAACAAGTTATTTTCCATTTCACTTTTGATACTTGTTTGCGGTCCATGACCAGTAATCACAACGGTGGACTCATCTAGAGAATAAATCTTTTCCTGGATTGAGCTCTTAAGCATTTTAAAATCACCTCCAGGTAAATCAGTTCTTCCCACAGATCCTTGAAACAAAGTATCACCAGCGATTAACAATTTCTCTGACTCAAAATGGAAACTAACAGATCCAGGCGTATGCCCTGGTGTATGAATGCAAACCCCTGAACAATGAGTTAAATCTTGTTGATCTTCAATATTAAAATCAGGCGGTGGTGTGGGTTTAAAATCAATATTAAAATAACTGCATTGCATTTCTAAGGAGTCCCAAAGAAATCTATCGGATTCGTTCAGAAAGATCGGTGCGCCTGTTTTCTCTTTAATTTCTGCTGAAGCTAAGAAATGATCAAAATGGGCGTGTGTATGATAAATAGCTTCGATGGACAAATTCATGCTGTCTATTGTTTCTAAGATCTTTTCTGCATCCCCGCCAGGGTCAATCAGATAGCCTTTTCCAGTTGATGTATTGCCAATAATTGTGCAGTTGCATTGCAAAGGGCCTACTGGGAATGATTTGTAATTAATTGTCATGTTATCTGAAGTGAATATGAAGCTATAATAAGTCCATTGTTATGTATCAGTCCATAGAAAATTTATCCATTCAGAGACATTTTGTAAATCTGGGCTCTCGACAAGTTCATTATAGAATGTCAGGTTCTGGACCCGTTTTGATTATTTTACATCAAAGCCCAACATCATCAGCAGAGATGGCAAGTGTTATTGAGGGTTTAAGTAATGAATTCACAGTGATTGCTCCAGATACTCCAGGCTTTGGTCTGTCTGACTTTATTGATGGAATTGAGGCAGATATTTCTCAATACGCTGAGGCTTTAAAGGAGTTTCTTGATGCACTAGAAATTAACAAAGCTTGTTTTTATGGTTTTCATACTGGAGCAATTATCGCCACTGAAATCGCTCGTCTTTACCCAGAGCTCTGTAATGCGGTCGTGGTGAATGGTTTGGTTGTCTTGGAGCCTGAAGAAGAAACTGACATCCTAAAACACTACACTAAATGGTTTGAGCCTACACCTGAAGGAAGCCAGATGTCATGGATTTGGTCAAGAATTAGAGACCAATTGATTTTTTTCCCTTGGTTTAAAAAAGAATTAGGGAATAAGATGAGCATTGATCTTCCAAGCCCAGAATTCCTTCAGCCCTATATTTTAGATTTACTTCGATCCAATGAGGCTTCACAAACGGCTTATCAAGCGGCTTTTTTATACCCCTCAAGAGAACACATAAGAGCATTAGAGGTCCCAACTTTTCTGATCAACCATGAGGGTGACCCAATCGCAGATCATCCCAGAAGATTAAGTAATCTACCAAACAATGTGGTTATTGAGCTGTTACCAGATCCAGTGGCAGTGGAAGAAAGATCCAGAGAGATTTTTAAAAAATATTCCTCAAATAAAGATTATATCCACAACAATACTAGCGATCGCTTGCAGTCAGGAAAACAAGGGTTTGCACCCACAACTCATGGCCCTATCTATTATTCAGTTGAAGGTAATAATATAGACAATATAGTGCTTTTTCTCCATGATCTTGGTCAATCATCCAGAGAAGAATTATTTCATTCAATAAGGATAAAAGATTCACTAAAACTATACGTCGATCTTCCAGGCCATGGCGAAACAGGGCCAACTCATTTAACCAACTATTCTCCTCAATCAATAGTTAGAATGCTTGCAGAGGTACTTGATTATCTAGGTCTTTCAAAGCTTACTATTATTAGTGTTGGCGCTTCTTTGCCTATCGCTTTAAGACTATCTGAACAAAAAAATTTAACCATAGACAATCTAGTCTTAATAGATCCTTGGTGTTTAAGTGAGCTAGAAAAAGAAAAATATATCGAGAATTATGTGCCTGATATCACCCCTAGTCAATATGGAGAGCATCTTATGAGATCGTGGTATTTTGCAAGAGACAGTGAACTTTTTTTCCCTTGGTTTGAAGCAAAATCTTCAACCGCATTGAATCGTATGCCAGATATTAAAGCAGAGAGTGTCCATAATAAAGCAGTTGAAATCTTGAAAGCTGGACCGACATTAAAACTAGTGGCAAAAGATTTGATTGGATATGATATTCGAGAGGATTTAGAAAATTTCTCTCAACAGCTAACAATATTTATTTGGCAGGGTAACTTAAGAGAGATTTTTGCAGAAAGAATTTCTAACCAACTAGATGATGTAAAGATTAATTATTTACCAGAAGATAAAAATGACTGGTTAATTGAGTTTTAGGAGGAACAAGATGTCTGAAGCGAATAAGAATGTTGTTAAAGTGCTTAAAGCAGCAGTAGGAAAAGATAATGTTTTGACAGATCAGGAATCCCTGTCTTTCTATTCAATGGATGTTTATCGATCTATAGAAACACCCATAGCAATTGTTCAGCCAGGATCCATAGAGGAGCTTCAAGAAGCTGTTCGAGTAACGACAGGTTTAGGTGTTGCTATAGTAACGCGTGGAGGCGGAGCATCATACACTGATGGCTATCTTCCCACTACTGCTGAGTCAGTCATTGTCGAAACTTCTCGACTTAATAAGATTATTGAGATCAATGAAGAGGATATGTTTATTACTGTTGAACCAGGGGTTACTTGGGCAGAAATGGCCGACGCATTAGGTGAAAGTAATTTAAGAACCCCTTTCTGGGGACCCTTTTCAGGACTAAAAGCGACAGTCGGAGGTTCAACTTCACAAAATAGTGTAAGCATGGGAACCAGTAGATACGGAGGATCTCCTGAGTCAATACTGTGTTATGACATTGTTTTAGCAAATGGCGATATTCTTAAAACAGGCTCTTCTGCAATGGAACAAAGTTCCCCATTTTTCAGACACTATGGACCTGATTTAACCGGCTTATTTTCTGGTGATGCTGGATCATTGGGTGTAAAGGCAAGCATTACACTTCGTCTTATTAAATTACCCAGTCATAGTCTCACTTGTTCTTTTGGCTTTAAGAGCTACGATGCCATGAGCCAGGCAATGGCAGCTGCAGCAAGAGAAGAATCAACTTCAAGTAATTGGGGCTTAGACCCTAAATTACAACAGGGCCAGCTTGGCAGCACTTCATTCACTGATGCGCTCAAAGCTGCTTTTGCTGTTTTGAAAACAGCTCGTAATCCATTTGAGGCTTTTCTTCAATTGGGTAAGATGGCCCTTGCAGGAAAACGATTTTTAACAGGTTACGATTATTCAGCTCATTTTGTTGTAGAAGGCCATTCAATCAGTGAAGTTAAAAGTAAATTGGCACAGACTAGAAAAGCACTGTCTCCTTACGGCACAGAAATTGCAAACACCATTCCAACGGTTTTAGGCGCTATGCCTTTTATGCCGCTCTACCCAATACTAGGGCCCCAAGGAGAGAGATGGGTGCCGATGCACGGTTTATTATCTTTTTCAAAAATGCAGGAAATGCATAATCGCCTCATGAATCTTTACGCTGAAAAAAAAGATGAAATGGAAGAATGTTCGGTTTATGCAGGGGCAATGTATATGACTTATTCCACTCACAGCTTCCTCTATGAGGTCGCTTTATATTGGCAAGACGATCGGACTATTTACCATAAACTTTTCTTGGATCAGGACTATCTTGATATGCTCCCCACTTACCCAGAAAACAAAGAAGGGAGAGCTTTGGTTGCTGAACTTCGCGCTTCAATTCAGGAAATATATTCAGATCTTGGTGCCGTTCATTTTCAAGTAGGAAAGAGCTATCCATATCAAAAAGGCAGGCAAACTCTAGCCGCTGATACTCTAAGGGCAATAAAGAAGTCGGTGGATCCAAAGAATCTAATGAATCCAGGAGCACTAGGCCTTGAATAGGCAAATGAAAAATTTAATAACCCTGCTACTGACCATCCCTTTATTAGCCTGTTCTCAGTATTCTGATCAATTACAAACCAAACACCCTTCATACAATGAAAGACCCAGAGTAGGGGTTCTTTATGTGTCTCATGGAGGAAATGAAACGTATGGTGAAAAACAGGTTTGGGAATCCACTGTTCAAATTTTTTCGTACGATAAGAACAGTCCAGTCTATCAGCGAATTTTGTGGAACCCTGATTATTGGTCTCAATTCTATGGATTTGGGAATGCGACAAAAGAAATAGGCAAGTATTCTTTTGAATATGAGCGAATAGGGGGTGTTGACCCCTACCCGAAATCTAAAGCTGAGCTCACTCAACATTTAGTTGAACTGATGAATGCTTATGAAAATAAATACGAAATGGATTTTATTGTAGATAAAATGTCTTGGTTAAGTCCTGAGATAGTCGAATTAGCCAATCCAAGAAGGCTGTATTACCCAGGAACCGAAGATGGCTCAATACTGGCTTATTGTGGCAAGGGAGATGACTCATGGTTAGGCTGTAATCCTGATCGATATGATATTGATGGACCCATCGAGAGACTTCTAAAAATAGGTGTTGAGCGATTTATTATGGTGGATCTAACAACAGCCGGTGCTCGTTTTTCTAAAACCTTCGACGTATACACCGTGGCTAAGCAGGTTATTGATAAGCATAATCAAGCCACAGGGGAAAACGTGGTTATTGAATGGGTTAATGACCCAGATAATCTGATGGTAAAATCATACCCACAGGATGCATCTGGATGGACACGATCTAAGGGTAAACCTGAGATCAACCCAATTATTGCAATTTCAGATTTCCCTAATCCTGTTATTGAAGACTTGAGATTAGCTAAATTCCAAATGGAGGGTATTGCATCACAATTTATTGAAAACGTGTCACTTAAGGACACGGGTGTTCTTATGATTAATCATGGAATTCGAAATGGTGATGAACCGTTTGATCCAAAAATTAACGACACGCTTACTCTTAATAAGAACATTAAAAATCTTTTACTTCAAAACTTTCCTGAATTAAAAACACAAAATATTTTAGGAGGTTGGTTTGGTGAAATGGTTATCAATCAAAGAGTGAAACCATCCCCACCGGCTTTCACACAAATGGAAAGGACTCGGGAAATGCGAGGAGAGAATTTAGGTTATATCGTCCTTCATGACACTGATGGTGAAGTACCAGCAGGTGAATGGGGTTATCGTTATTGGGAAGCACTTGACCAACTTAGAGAAAATAAAGTCAAGCATATCGTTATTGTATTTCCTCAAATCATGGAAAATTCTGTTTTAAACCTTGTTGAAGTTCCCAATCAGATAGCTAAAGAGATTGGTTATAAGAATTGGCTGCATTTCGATACATTGGATTTTGATACTTACCCAGAATACGGTCACCCCTTTGCTGATTATTGGGGAATATGGGTGTCAACGTCATGTGCTATTCCTTCGGATACTAATCAATCTGAGCAGTGTTGTTTAACCATGGGGGGCTGCTCAAGTGGGCAATCATACCCACCACCTCGGCAAGCTAAGCTTAATGAGAGACGCAATGATCTAGATCCTTCTTTGGCTTATGATGTTTCTGAATTTGGGCACTTAGGTTATAGGTCTGAGTTAGGTGCTCCAAATCTCAATCAACCCGTCCAAAATCAATATTCAGGAACTTGGTCAATGTGGAAAGTGACCGAAGATCACCACGCTTTAGCTAAGTTTCTTGCAGATAAGGTCGTTCAACATATAGAATCAACTCAAAATTAAATAGGGAAAAAGGAGAAAAGTATGTCAATCAAGTTATTAAGGAGAGATTTTCTTATGGGTCTTGGCTTGGCTACTGTTTTAGCATCAGATAATACCAAGAGCATGGTCAGTGGAAGCATACCAAGTTCAGCTCCTGACTTGAGTTTACCAGTGAATAATTTAATTAACTTAATCCGAATGCAATCAAGCTTAGGAAACGAGGATCAGGTGCCCTGGCATTATAATGGTACTCTCTATTTTCAAAAAGGTTCTGAACAACCAATTCCAATGATCAAGATAGAAGGGATGGAGAGTTACAAGGTTATTCCTCAAGAAGATGGTTCTTATGAGATTTTAGGCAATATGCTGACTTTTTTTAGGGATTTAGACTCTGGCGAAATGATTAGAGAGTTTACAAACCCGTTTACAGGAGCAGTTAATACAATATTACCTAACATTAGACGAGCAAGTTTAGGCAGAGGTTTGAATATCTCTACCATGGGCGTGAGACCAACTGCCTTTATTGAAAAAATGCCTGATGATCCTTTAATTTTAGATTGGACATTTGGTCCCAAGACCATCTGGCTGCATAATCAAACAGCATACCCACCCGGACTGTCTGCCCCAAGGATGCAACGCATGACAATGTTTGCACCAATAGAAGAGTTCCTAGATAAAGAGGCACTCTCTTTGTCCACCATGTTCACTGCAACTGTATTAATGCCATGGCTTCCATGGATGGATATGGATAATGTTGAAGGCCATACTCTTTGGCATGCATCTGGCGTTAAATTAGACTCAATTGATCAGCTTCCAGAAGAATATTACAAAAGAATGATGGAAGAGCACCCAGAGTTATCTAGATTTAACCTGCAAGAAGACACTGGTCCAGTTATTTATGAATGATTATTATTATCCTTTATGATCACTGTTAAAAATCTAAGTTTATTTATCCTAGTATTTCTCTTGATGGGTTGTAGTGATCAGAAGAATGTTGACGATGATCAACAGGATATTGTATTAACTAATACAGTTGATACAGGAGAACTAATGACTATTGATGGCGATTTAGAAAGAGGTAGAAAGCTTTATTTGCAATGCCGTGCATGCCATTCATTAAAAGAAAATGAGCCTCACAAAATAGGCCCTAATTTGTTTAAAATAATTGGCTCAACAGCAGGCAGCATGAAAGGCTACAATTACTCAGATGCTTTTTCAAAGAGTGAAATTGTTTGGACTATAGAAAACCTTAATCTTTGGTTAGAGAAACCTTATGAGATTATCCCTGGCAATAAAATGGTTTTTTC
>CAYQEV010000014.1:0-28701 GCA_964416745.1 uncultured Woeseia sp. | reverse complement strand
AGTCCGTATCTTGAGAAAATATCTCTCTTTCTGCCTAGTATTTTTGCTTGAATGAATCTCCAAGCAAGCCTATAGGTCGGCATCCATGCAATTCTGTTGCCACTCTTATCATTTTTCAGAATTTCATCTACTATCCAAGGTGTAGCAGTTTCCACGTGATCACAAATTATACTCACCGTCGGTCTAATCTTAGCCCACTCCTCGCTGGTCAATCTCTTTTGCTCATTTAACCAGTTTTCAGTTACCAAAACTCCTGGACTAATTGAGCCAATAATAATCCCTGTGTTCTTATTTTCGGAAATTAAGAATTTAGTAAGTATATTAATACTAGCTTTAGTTGAACTATAAACACCCATACCAGGTGTTAAAAATTTTCCATCAAAGCTTCCGCCTAGCATATTGTATAAATTCCCACTACCTTGAGCTCTAAATCCATTTATAGCCACTTGAGAGCAAAATAAAGTCCCTATAGAGTTGGTACTAATCATTGTGTTAATAAGACTTTCAGGAACTTTATGAACCGGGCTCTGACCGGATGCATAACCGGCATTATTAATCCAGTAATCAACCTGTCCAAATTCACTTTTTGCTAAATCCCAGAGAGCTTCAATTTGTCTCTTGTCAGATATATCACAGACTTGACCAATTACAGTGCCTTCTGATTTTTTATTTATTTCTTGTGTGGCCTTGACGATATCGTCCCCACTTCTGCTGCTTATAACTACATTATGTCCAAGACGAGCAAATTCATTAGCAAGTCCTCTGCCAACCCCTTTTGTGCTTCCAGTAATAACAACGTTAGACATTTTTATCAGCCCCTTGTTTCCTTCTTGTATACCAAGTATATATTGCTAAAAGAAGAACAGTAAAATTAAGAAAGCCCATTAATAAATATGGTCCTGTATAAATATAATCAAATAAGAATCCTCCAACCCCTCCAGCAATCATTTGCCCAATAGCCCCACACATTGCAAAAGCTCCAAAAACGGTACCTCTAATTGCTACAGGTGCTGTTTTTCCGATCAATGTGGTTGAAGCAATTATACAGGCGCCCTCCCCCATACCTAGAAGAATGGCCACCGGAATAACATTGAATGACATAGGATCGTCAACTAATCCCATCGCTACATAGCCCAATGATGATAAAAAGAATGCAATCATAATTCCGTAGATACGATCTATACGATCCATAATAAATCCAAATATAGGAGCGGTAACGAGAACAGTTGATGCAATAACAGGAACGATTGTCGCTCCCCTTGCATAACCTTGCTCTATGGTCATACCGTTATCAATCGCAAATCTTGACGTCCATAAAAATGTAAAAAGACCCACAACCACAATATCTCCTCTAGCCGCTAAGGATGCAAAATAAGCCAACCGTATCTGTGAATCTTTTTTTGCTGCTCTATAACCATCAGTAAATAATTCTTTAAAAGGAGCCTTATTTTGTTCTTTCTGTTTCAAACCTGGCTTCAAAAAAATAAAAACTATCACAGCTGCAATTAAACAGATTAAGGTGCCAACCCAAACGGTGTAAGTCCCTGCTTCAATTGGATCAAACCCTCTTTCGGTTAATGTTGCAGGCATTTTAACTAGAAGAGCAGAAGTTATGGTCACACCGACTCCTTGAAACAATCCCATAAAACCATTCCATTTTGCTCTGGATCTTTCTTGAGGATAATCCCCTGTATAAATTATAAGCACTGTGGATGCTGCGGCTACACCAACAGCGAATAATGCTCTAACCATATATAATTGATAAATACTGGTCATTAAAGGAAAACAAAAATAAGCGATAGACATAAGAATCAAACCGATTGAAAACACTGGCCTCCGCCCTACTTTATCGGCTAATACTCCCATAAGTGCTGTCACGGCAAGAATAATCAGTTCTTGCATAGTGGCAACAGAACCAACAACAGCTCCTTGAATATGTCTTGCAATCCCTAGATGTTCCTCTAACACATAAGGTTGCATAAAATTCATAAATGCAAAAACTGAGGTATTCAATAAGGCAACAGGAAAAAAACTTAGAGCATTCATTCTGTCAACACCTGGCATAAGAAAAATTGGGCCTAACTTCTTATTATTAATTTGACTCATTTATTTATTTACTTATAGTTTTAGGTTGAGCTAATTGTATCTTATTATCTCTTATCAATAAGGTATCAAAATGTAACAAGGACATATAAAGATGTATACAAATGTATGGTATGTAGCGGCGAGGAGCAAAGACCTTAAAGACAAGCCATTGTATGTAAAAATGCTAGGTTCTGATTTTGTTTTATTCAGAGACAAAAAGGGGGATGCAGTTTGCTTAAATAATGTTTGTCCTCATAGAGGAGCCAGCCTTGCTAATGGCACCTTGAGCGAAAAAGGTTATATTTCATGCCCATTTCATGGTTGGGAATTCAATGGAACTGGGAAATGCACAAGAATGCCTTCTATTGGTGATGAGGATCCCAAAAAAGCAGCTCCAGGTGTAAAAATTGATCATTACCCAACCAAGGAACAGCAAGGGCTTATTTGGACTTTTCTAGGTGATGACATGGAAAATGCCAGCCCTATTTTTGACATTCCTGAAATGAATGATGCTACTTATACTGTTTTAGAACATGACGTTGTGTTTGAATCTAATTTTCACACAGCTAAATTTAGTAACCTTGATTATGTCCATCTTCCGGTGGTTCATGGCATAAGATTTGAAGATCAAGACAACCCATACCGTCCACCACCACATAATGTTAAAAGAACTGATTATGGTTTAACTGCTCATATAGAAACAGATTCCACACCTAGCGAAGGAGAATGGGAAGATATTAGAGAAAAAGGCACCAGGGTTAAATCAATACTAAAATATTTTATAGCGGGAGCGACATTACGTGGTGAAGTAGAAATTGGTGCTATCGACTCTGGTCAATTCAATGCTTTTTATGAGTTTTCAACACCAATTACTCAGACTTCAACAATGATGCGATATTATTTTTTTAGAAACTTCATGACGGATGAAAAAATGGATGAGTTTGCTCTAGAGAGGAATCTTAAGAATATTTATGAAGATAAAGTTATAGCTGAAGCACAAGAACCAAAATATGGACCAGATGGTATGCCAACCATTGTTGGTAGATACGAAGATACTATTCTTAAAGTATATTGGGAATTAATGCATGAGATGAGAGATAAAGGTTGGCAAATTGATAACAAGAAATGGAATCAAATGACCTCTGAAGGAGAGTATTGTGTTGTTCCTTCTATTGGCCGAAAAAACAGTGAAAAATGGGGGTACCCAGAGATTCCAAGATTAAAAAATAAATGAGCAGTCTAAAAACTATATTTATTACAGGCTCTAATAGAGGCATTGGGCTTGAGTTTGCTAAACAATACACACTAGAAAATTGGGATGTCATTGCTAGTTGTAGAAACACAAGCCAAGCTGAAGAGTTGAATGAGTTATCAGACAAACATAAAAATTTAAGTTTGATGGATCTTGATATTACCAATAATGAAAGTGTTGACGAAGTAGTAAAAATATTAGATGGAAAACCAATCGATTTATTGATTAATAATGCGGCTTATTTAGGGCCTCCTGATCCTCAAAAATTTGGTGCTATTGATTACGAAATATTTACAAGAAGTTTTGAAGTTAATGCCATAGGTCCCATTAGAGTAACCGAAAAACTCATTGATAACGTGAGATCTAGCACCACAAAAAAAATTATTTTCTTAGGAAGTGCAGCAGGCTCTATTGCTCAAATTACACCTCCAGTAACTCTGTATTCCTATCGATCAAGTAAGGCTGCATTACATCTAGCAGTTCATAATCTTTATCATGAATTAGCGAGTGAAAATATTATCGTGTCATTGATCAATCCTGGATTAGTAGACACACGAGGTTTTCTGGATTTAAAACCAGATGATCCTATACCAGAAGAATTAACAAAAATGGTTCCTGAGATCTTAATCAGAATGATTCAGGAAGGCAAAATACCAATGATCACTACCTACAAATCGGTAACTCAAATGATGAAATATATTGATGATCTGACAATAGATACCACACCCCTTTTTGTAAACTGTGATGGCGCACCTATGCCATGGTGAATGAATTAAATTAAAGGTGAAATATGAAATATAGGAAACTTGGAAATTCAGAACTAGAAGTCCCAATTATAACCTTGGGAGCACTTAATTTTGGATCCTTCTGTGATGAACAAAAAAGCATAGAGACAATACAAGCTGCAATTGATAATGGAGTAAATTCAATTGACACAGCTCCCACGTATGGTGGCATGAGAGGTAATTCAGAAACAATCACTGGCAAAGCAATTAAGGGCCTTAGGGAAAAAGTAATCATCGCTACGAAATTTGGCACTGATCCATCTACAGGAAGAAGTTCAATTAAGGGCGGTGGCACAAAAAAATATATTATAGGTGCTGTTGAAGAGAGTCTTGAACGATTAGAAACTGATTATATTGACCTCTATCAAATGCATTTCCCAGATGCTGAAACACCAATAGAAGAGACTCTAAGAGCTTTAGAGGACTTAATCAATTCAGGAAAAGTAAGGTACATAGGTGCTTCTAACTTTGCATCTTGGCAAGTGTCCGAATCAGGATGGACATCTTTGACTAATGAATTAGATCAATTTATTTCCTTACAAACGAGATACAGTATTTTAACCAGAGACATAGAACAAGAAATTTTACCAGCATGTGAAAAACATCAAGTAAGCCTTCTACCGTACTTCCCCCTTGAAAGTGGCTTACTAACCGGTAAAGTAACACGAGATAAGGAGCCTCCTAAAGGCAGCAGATTAGCCCTATGGAAAGGGGCATTTACCTCTGAAGAAAAGTTTAATATCATCGATAAGATTAATGATTACGGTGCTGAGATAGGACGAAATATTCTAGAAATCTCCTTAGCATGGACTGCTCATAGGAGTCAGGTAGGATCAGTTCTAGTAGGGGCAACAAGCCCGGAGCAAATGATTCAGAACATAGATGCTATCTCATGGGATATCTCTGAAAAACAAATTCAAGCTATAGATGAGATAGTATTAGGGTAGCTATTAAGCAAGGAAATTCTTCATTCGCTCAGCATCAAACACTTTGATATGAACCTCATCTCCTTGATTAATTTCACCAGCAACGTCAATAACACCAACTAAGCCGCGAAGTTTTTTTGCCACTTTCAAAAAATCTAATTTGCCAGGTGATTCCCCAGATAATGTCAAATGAGTCGCTGCAATTTCATCTGACATGTAGTGGCATGGTGGATTATAGTCTTCTACAATAAGTGCTGCCCCTGAAGGAAATAATAACTTCGTTCCCCTAGGTAGGCTGGAAAAATTTGGAATACCTTCAAAACATAGGTTTGCTCCAAGAGTTTCTGCTGTAAGACTATCCTGAAGATTCATCCCTTCTGTAATCTGGGCAAGCTCCTCAATGGAAACAGCTGACCATTGACGATCATTTCTTCTAATCGTACCAACTGGATATGATTCTCCCTCATATGCACCTCGCATATACCCACGATGTTTATCTCCTACAAAGCCATCAAGCTCAACCTGTGCAGTCTCAATCGAATTCTTAGCAAAAGCCAAGGTTCTCCCGACATGAAGCGAACTCAGTGTAGCTGTGGAGTCTTTTGTGTGTTTCGACACCTTAATTTACCGTCTCTACCACTAGCGGAAAATTTGATTGAGACCAAGCTAAAATGTCTCCCTCAATATCAACTATATTACTAAAGCCATTCTTTTCTAAGGCTTCTATCACCAGACCTGCCCTTTTCCCACTTCGGCAATAAACAATCAATTGCTCATTACTGTATTCAGAAACTAGGTCCATATTAGAGAGCAACAGTTCATGTGGGATATTAATTGAATTCCTTATTTGCCCTGAATCAAATTCTTCTTTTGTTCTTACATCTAGAAGAACTAGTGTTTCTCCAGATTGATCAATCTTAGTTTTTAACTCTTCAACAGTCCATAGTTCAGCGGCATTAAGGTTAGAACTTAGAAAAAAAACAGCTAAGATTATTAACTTTTTCATCTCAAATTACCTTTTGATTCCAATTTTCTCTAAAAAATTTAGAAAACAAGAACACTGGAAAAACAACAACTAGCTCAAGATAGAAAGTTTTAACAAAATCGAATGGGCCCTTAAAGCCTTCAAATTTAACGGGTTCGAATTGATGTCCAATAGCTTGCAGAATAATACTAAAGAAAATCAGACCTATTGAGATTAATGAACTGTTTAGATCGGTGGTGACAAGAAAATAGACCAACGATAAATTACCACCAATAAAAAGCACAGAACCAATGATATGAATAACTAAATTAACTCTAGTCTGGTGGAGATTTTGGTAATACATAAGAACTTTGTCATTTATGGTTATCATATTAGTTTTATTCGTTTGTTGAATTAAGTAGTACTAATTGTTCATTAACTGCCTGCTGCATGTCAATGGGTAGTTCTGGGTCTTTGATTAATAGGCTCCATCTTTGTTTAGCTAGTTTAATATCGCCACTTGCCCTAGCAATAAGGCCTCCAAACCACAATGCTTTTTGATTTAATGGGTCTATCTCTAAGGACTGGTTAATCAAATCATTAAGATCATAGCTAAGTATGTCTGGACGGCTCAATAAAGTGGATTCAATTAATCCAATAATCACCTCAATGTCTTGTGAAATTGTGCTTTTATATATCTCTCCATAATATTGATAGGCCTCGTTATAATTCCCAATTTGTAAATTATATTCAGCTAAAACTTTTTTTGCATTCGTGTCCTCTGGGTTATCAATTAAGTACTTTTCAAGTGCCTGAGAAACCACATCAATGTCATTATCTTGATTGTAATTAGGATCATAATTAGAAATGTTGATGTAATTAAAATAAAAAAAAGAAGAAAAAATACCAATTGATAAAAACACCGTAATTAGTTTTTTAGCTGATCCTTGAAGCGTTCTAATAAAACTGCCAATTCCCCATGTCATTAAAAGAGAGGCAATACCAATAAATAAATACTGCTCTGTGGTCATTTGCCTATAACCCCTATTTTTCTTAACCAACCTAAAATTAAAAGTATTATTAAAACAGGGGATAACCATAAGATATAAGTACTTTTCTTAAAGCTCGGATCATAGAGTACGAAATCTCCATATCGTAATAGAAGGTAACTCTTTATGTCTTCTTCACTGCTTCCCTGTTTGACTTGTTCCATGATCTCGGTTCTTAGATCTTTAGCAAGATCGGCATTGGACTCAGCGACAGATTGATTTTGACACACCAAACATCTGACCTCTTGAATAATTTGTTGATAGAGTTCTCTTTCTTGGCTTGTTATTTCCTCACTGCCCTCGATAGAATTAACTTGGGTGGATATTAAAAGTAGTATCAAGCAAACTTTTTTCATCTTCTTAGATCTTGAATTATAGGCATAATATTATTGGCAAAGATTTCACTATCCAAAGGCCCAATATGTTTATAGTGAATAACCCCTTGCTCATCTATTAAAAACGTTTCAGGAGCACCATAAACTCCGAAATCAATAGCGGTCTTTCCTATTGGATCTGATAATACAACAATGTAAGGATCACCTCGTTGGCTCAACCATCTAAGAGCTAAATCATCACGATCTTTCCAATTAATCCCTATGATTGGAATATCTATGGTTTGGTTAGCGGCAAGCTCAACCAAGAAACTATGCTCTTGTTCGCACCCCACACACCAAGTTGCCCATACATTAATAAGACTAATAGCTCCAAGAATGTCGTTATCAGTTAATGACGTGTCAGAGTTTAATTCACTCAGAGAAAAGGTTGGCATAGGTTTACCTATCAAAGGTGAAGGAATATTGGTTTGAGGTTGATATAAACTCTTCGCTAGAAAGACGAATAAACCAACAAAAATTATTATAGGAAGAATACGTTTCATCACTTAAGTCTCTCTCCTGAAAGGTTTCAACAAGAACAATCGACATAAAGCGCCCAACATCATAATCATAGGTCCTAACCAGATTAATCTTAAAAGAGGCTTATATTGCAAATGCATACTCCAGATCCCTCCCCCTAAATCCTCACCAAGTGCCACAAACAAATCTCGAAATAAATTTGAATCAATTCCTGCCTCAGTCATAGAGGGAGAGGCACTGTCATAGATTCTTTTTTCAGGAAAAACACTACCAACTTTTATGTTGTCAGAAAAAATATCAACCGTCGCAACTTTGGCTTTAAAATTAGGTCCTGCTCGATCTTCTATAGAAATCAACTTAAATTCATAGTTACCAACTTGTTTGCTTTGACCAAATCCCAAGGTGTCGTCGAAAGTTATACCGTAGGAACTGGTGACAGTTATTCCCAGAACAGTAAGACCAAGACCGATATGTGCTAGAGCCATTGGGAGATTTTTTATCAACTGATGTGTTTGAGAACCTAAATTCTTAATCACTGGCATGGCCCCTGTAAATATGGTCCATATGGCCAATATTAATCCTAAGGTAGTGAGTGGGGTTTCATAACCTAAAATTAAATAAGATATAATTAGGCCAATAACAATAGAGAGCAAAGCCAATCTATTAATATTAACGAGTAATTTCTTACCGGTTCCTCCCCAACTTGAAAACACTGCAACACCTATGAATAACATTAATGGGATAAAAGGAAACAAAATGACAAAATTAAAATAAGGTGGACCTACTGAAATTTTCTCAGAGTTGATAAGTTCAAGCACCAAAGGATAGAGTGTGCCAATCATTATCAAACCAGCTGCTGAGCAAAGAAAAACATTATTGAGTAACAACAATGATTCCCTAGAGAACAAGTTCAAATTAAGTGGCTTGGACTGTTTTTGATTTAATGCATAAATAATTAAAGCACCACCAGTAAAAAAACCAATTAACATGAGGATAAATAAACCTCTTTCAGGGTCAGAAGCAAAAGAATGAACCGAGATAAGAACGCCCGATCGGACTAAAAAAGTTCCTAGTAAACTCAAGGAAAAAGCAATAATTGCTAGCAGAGCACTAAACCCATTAAATAATTGTTTCTTCTCTGTAACGATGAGTGAATGAACAAGCGCTGTCGCAACCAGCCATGGCATTAGCGAAGCGTTCTCAACTGGGTCCCAAAACCACCATCCTCCCCAACCAAGTTCATAGTATGCCCACCAACTACCTAAAGCTATCCCGCCAGTTAAGAATAACCAAGAATTAATTGCCCAAATCCTAGCAATGCCGGCCCAATGATAGTCTTTGGATGACATTAATGAAGCTAAGGCTAAAGCAAAGGGCACTGCAAGACCGACATAGCCTGCATATAACATAGGTGGATGTATTGCCAACGCGGGATCTTGTAATAATGGGTTTAAGTCTCGACCTTGTTCTGGGAAAGGGTAAATTCTTTCAAAAGGATTAGAGGTGTAAATTATGAATAGAATAAAACCAAAGCTCACTAAACCTAAAATTGACAAAGACTTAATTTTTAAAATCACAGTCTGGTCAAAAAATTTCTGTGAGTATGCCAATGAAGCACCCCAAAGTGATAAAAGGAAAATCCACAATAATAAAGAGCCTTCATGAGCTCCCCATAAAGCTGTAACTTTATAAAGTACAGGTAAGTTTGTGTGTGAATTAAGTGCCACATAGAGAACAGAAAAATCATCTATAAGAAAGCTATAACTCAAGCACAGCATGGCTAAAAAAACAGCCAAAGAATGGATAGATGTAAAACGAGTGATTAAGACCTCTCTATTGGTCTGATTTAGTGAAATAATATTTAACCCTAAAAGAAACTGCATTAATGAAGCCGCAAGGCCACTAATTAGAAATAATTGTCCAAACTCAGGAGCCATATTATTCGGTAGGTTTACTCAGAGCATGGATCTCTGGTGGCATATAATTTTCATCGTGTTTTGCAAGAACCTCACTGGCTATAAATACACTAGTGTTATTAAACATTCCTCTTACAATGATGCCCTGCCCTTCACGGAAGAGATCTGGAAGAATTCCTTTGTAATTGACATTAACGGTTGCTGTACCGTCTGTTAATGTAAATTGTGACGTTAAATTACCTTCTTCTCTATAAAAACTTCCCACAACAACTAAACCTCCAATTCTAAACTCTCTATCGTCTGGTGCCTTGCCTGCTATTACTTCTGAAGGTGTCAGATAATACAGCAGGTTATCTTGAAATGATTTCAGTATCAGAAAGGATGCAAAGCCCACAACAATGAGGACACAACATATAGCTAAGAAACGTCGGTGTCTAGGAAGCATTAATAACTCAATAATTTATTCATTCTCATCATGTAATTTTACTTCATTTAAAACCGAAGTGAACATCCTTTGGGCTGAGATGTAATTTATTAAAAAAACAATAAAAGAAATTAAAAATGATGACCACACGAAGAACCCATAATCTCCCATTGAAAAGATATCCATAATTACTCTAACTCCTTGATGTACTCTTTAGCCCATTTTGATCTTTTCTCTCTTTTTAATATTTCACTAGCGGCAATTCGACAAATCACACCCCAGAAAAAGAAACCATAACCAAAAATCATAACTAATAGAGGCCATAGCATATCACCAGTGATTGATGGTGAACTCAATTTAGAGATTGTTGATGCTTGATGAAGTGTGTTCCACCAAATAACGGAATAATGGATGATTGGTAAGTTAATGACACCCGTCAAGGCTAAAATAGATGCTGCAAGATCTGCTTTTCTTTGTTCCCTGATAGATAAATGCAAAAGAATATAACCTAAATAAAGAAGCAGTAAAATAAATTGTGAAGTTAATCTTGCATCCCAAACCCAAGCTGTCCCCCACATGGGTTTACCCCAGAGCATGCCAGTCACTATGGCAAGAAAAGTTAAAGAAGCACCAAAGGGAGCAATACTTTTAGCAACTGAAAAGGCCACATTAGAACGCCAAACAATACCAACGAGAGCTGCACCAGCCATGTAGGCATAGGCACTCATTGATAAATAAGCACTCGGTACATGGAA
This sequence comes from uncultured Woeseia sp., assembly GCA_964416745.1. GTDB lineage: Bacteria > Pseudomonadota > Gammaproteobacteria > Steroidobacterales > UBA11654 > CACPJA01. The sequence continues at coordinate 17,691 of CAYQEV010000014.1, read as the reverse complement.
ATAAATGATACGGAAAGCATCTCCCATTTGATAATCTGGAGGCGCTATAAATAAGCCACCTAAACAACCCACTATAATTAACAAAATACCTGGAATTACGAACCAGTTTTCTGCCTTTAGTGACAACTTAAAATAATTGGGCGGCGAGCCGTATTTATAAATTTGTTTTAAATTCATAGCATTTATCCGATGTCCTAATCAATTGATATTCTTATAGCGAAAGCAGTCGCTATAGGACCCAAGCTAAAACTCAGCAACATCATACCTGTTAAGAAATAAAATGGCCCAGAAATATCCATTCCCAAAATAGAATACTCTATTGCCTTTGAACCAAAAATTAGAATGGGCAGTGATAATGGAAACAAAATCAATGTCATCAAAGCACCTGGGTATCTCACACCTAAGGTCAAAGCAGCTGCCAATGAGTTAATATTCACTAATGTTGTGGTAGCTAACAATACGGTCAACATCACCTTAGCAATATCAATGCCAGTAACGTAATAGGCAGATGCAATCAGACTTGAAACAACTACCAAGGGTAAAGAAGAGCTTATCCAATAACTTAAGATCTTAATAAAAACTAAGCCGCTTAAAGAATGGGTGCTAAGCACTAACTGTTCAAGAGATCCATTGTTGAGATCTGGCTTAAAAATATTTTGCATAGAAATTAATGAAGCAAGGAGTGATGATAAAAGTATCACTGGACCTATTATTCTATGCATAAAGTCTTGGTCTGATCCGGCAATTAGCGGGAAAATAAATGCAACAAGTGCAAACATTATTATGCCTGTCAACAGATCTGACCATCTCTTAATCGACACTTTTAAATCACGTAAGAACAGTTGCTGGTAAATATTCATTCCTAACTCATTGTGATTTCTAAATTAGTTGTAGGGATCACTTCTTCTCTATTGGTAGAAGTTATTACCATGCCATTATTACTTAAATGTGCCGCTATTCGTTGATTCAAATAATCAATGGATTGACTATCAAGATTGGCATAAGGCTCATCAAAAACCCATAAGCTTTTCCCAGACATAATAATAAAACTTAACGCTGCTTTTCTTGACTGACCATTTGATAATGTTGCCACAGGAGATTGTATTGAGTGTTTTAATTGAAACCCTTCAAGAACACTATGATCTTTATCTAAGTCAGTCTTATGCAAGCTATAAGTTAAATTTTCCAGTAACGTCAATTCAGGAATCAAACCGTTGGTATGAGCGAGATAAGCTAAGTGATTATAATAATCTGAGCTAATTGTATCTATAGGAGCATGATTCCATAGAACGCATCCTTCGGTCAGTTGAGTTAAACCACAAAGTGTTCTAATTAGGCTGGTTTTTCCACTGCCATTATTACCCTTGATAATTAAATGATCACCGCTCTTTAGCTCAAAAGAAATATCACTAAAAATTAACTGATCATCACGAAAAAGTGATGCTGAATCTAATTGAAGAACATCTGATTGCAAGAACTACTTCCTCTTTAAGTATTTAATTATTAATATTAACGACGATTTTCCCGAAATGATTGCCCGAAGCAATACCAATGATTGCTTCAGCTCCTTCTTCAAAGGAAACTTCTTTATCAATAATTGGGTGAATTTGATGCTCTGAGAAAAATTGATTCATCGCCTCATGATCTTCTCTGGTGCCAACAGTGATTCCATGAGTATGCACATTTTTGAAAACCATACTAAGAAGATTTAACTCTGTAGCTACACCGCTTAAAGCCCCAATGATACTGATATGACCACCAATTGTAAGAGCTTCCATACTTTGATTAAAAGTACCTCCTCCGCCTATCTCTATGACCAAATTAACGCCCGCACCTGCAGCCTCAAATGCCTGTTTACCCCAATCTGGATTATCTTTATAGTTGATTGTTGCATCGGCACCAAGATCTGCTGCACGAGCTAATTTATCATCACTACTAGAAGTTATAATGACATTAGCACCGAGGGCTTTAGCAATTTGTAAACCAAAAATAGAAACGCCGCCAGTTCCAAGAAGTAAAACATTATCTCCAGCTTTTATATTCGCAGCCCCAATACAAGTCCATGCAGTTACCGCAGCGCAAGGTAACGTTGCAGCTTCTTGATAGGTCATATAATCGGGTATTGGAAGGACAGCTGATTCAGGTAAAACTGCGTATTCACTCAAAACACCAGCTGCATCACTACCTGTTGAAATCATTCTTGACGTTACATCTGAGTTCCAATCTTGCCAAAAAACTGAGCTCACCCTATCACCAACTTTGAATTTCTTTACATCATTACCAACCGCAACCACCTCACCGCTTCCATCAGACAATGGAATCAAGGGCAATGATAAGTTTGGATTATATAAGCCTTTAGCAATCATAAAATCTCTAAAATTGATGGATGCTGATTCAACTTTGATAACAACTTCACCTAGACATGGGCTAGGTGTCCCTCTTTCAGTCATTTGTAATCCGCCTTCATTAAACGACTGTAACTCAAATAATTTCATGATCTGCTCCATCTAAAGATTTAGATCATAATGGTAATACAGGTCTTAATTATTTGCTTAAAAGTTTGAGTTTTTTAGTGAAGATAAAAAAAGCTGGAACCAATCTCATTAGGGGATTATGACTGATTCCAGCTATAGTTCTGCCTTGCGGCAATTTGAAATATTTATTTAGTCTTGATGAGGTCTCTGATGTTGGCCTTTCTTATGCTTACCTCCTTTCTTATGCTTACCTCCTTTATGGTGCTTGCCTCCTTTCATTCTGCCTTTTTTATCCATTTTCCCTCTATGTCTGTCTCGATTATCTCTTCCCATTTCTATTCTTTTTGCGTTTTTATCGAATTGAGACATTTGTTCATCATTAAGAACTGCTGACAGCGCTTCTCTGTTTTGAGTCTTTATTTCATCTCGCTGTCCTTCGGTTTCTTTTTCTATCGTCTTTCTGAGTTCTTTACCTTGCTCAAAGCTTGCTTGCATAATCCCTTTGACTTGTTTTCTCTGATCTTCAGACATATCAATGTTATGGAACAACATCTTCATTGGTTTTCGGTCATCTTTACCATGATTATGGTCTCGAGCAAGTGCGGTGTCTATTACAGACAGTGATCCTAGATAAAATATGACTCCAGATATAATCGCTATTGATTGTTTCATTATTACCTCCAAAGGGTTTTAAATTTCTATGATAGACATTATTGTGGTAAAAAATGAAGTAAATATGAAGAAAAGATGAATTGAGCATGAACCATATACAATGATTAATTAAAAATAACTAGAACATTAAATGAAAATATTTCCAAAATTGTTTTTAGCATCATCAATGAGTTTCCTTTTTGTGATAGCTCTTGTGTTTATATTTATTGATCAACGATTTGAGAAAGATTTAGTTAAATATGTGAATAGAATTGAAACCGCTCAACTGGAAAACTTCGCTTCAGAAATTGAAGATTATTACGCTGAGATTCAAACATGGGACTTTCTGAAAGAAAACCCTAGAATGGCTGATCTGATTCTACGACAAAGACGATCATTTGATGAAAATGTAATTATTATCCCTAATGTGATTAGAGAAAGAAGACGATTTAGATTTTCTTTTGAAGAAGAAGTTGATCGTCAGCGTGCTGGTCGTTTGTTTTTGTTAGACAATAACAATGAGATTATTGTTGGAACCAAGAAAATTCTAATGGACAGTGAGACAGATCTAGATGTCATAAAAGATCTGAGCGATCAATTAATTAAAGTCCCCATCATGCATAATAATGAAACAGTGGGAACACTTGCTCTAATAAAAAATGAACGACTATTTGAAGATATTGATCGTCAATTTGCAGAAGCAAATAGAGACACACTCTGGTTCTCAGGCCTCCTTGCTTTGCTCATTGCGGCAATTATATCTTTAATATTGACCCATAATATCAGCGGACCGATTAGAAAACTTGCTAGAGCCACCAGAAGTCTAATCAGTGGAGAATTTAAAACAAGGGTCAATATAAGTAATAAAGATGAACTGGGAAAGCTATCGAGAGATTTCAATATTCTTGCAAAAACACTGGATAAGAATTCTGAATCTCAAAAACAATGGTTAGCTGATATCTCTCATGAATTAAGAACGCCTCTAGCTATTTTAAAAAGTGAATTAGAAGCAATTGACGATGGAATTAGGGAATTTGATGAAGAAACACTCAATTCTCTAATCCATGAAGTAAAGCGTATCAATACATTGGTCAATGATCTATACGAATTAACATTATCAGATCTTGGTGCGATGAAATACCAAATGACGGAAATAGATATTAAAACCAATATTGAGTCTTCAGTTGAATCATATAAGGAAAGGTATGACGCAGCTGGAGTTGAAATAATATCTGATTTAGAAGAAGTAGGAATGATCTTGGGGGATCAACATCGATTAACACAACTCTTTACTAACCTATTAGAAAACACCTTGAGATACACTGATAATCCAGGACAGTTAGTGATAAAAATGATGGATAATGATGATCAGATTATTATTTCTTTTACAGATTCACCGCCCGGAGTTGAGGCAGAAACTTTGAGTAAAATCTTTGATCGTTTCTTCAGAGAAGAGCTTTCAAGGTCAAGAGAAATGGGAGGTGCTGGTCTAGGCTTATCCATATGCAGTGAAATTATAGAAGCTCATTCCGGTTCGATTCAAGCTAAACAGGCAGATATTGGGGGATTAGAAATAATCATAAAATTAAATAAAGGTGATCTATGAGTGAAACTATCTTAATCGTTGAAGATGAAGTAAAGCTCGCTAAGGTTTTAATTGATTACCTTGATCAAAGTGACTATAAAACTTCTCACCTAGTTAATGGCAATGAAGTGACTGCATGGGTTAAAAAAAACAAACCAGATCTAATTTTACTGGATCTAATGTTACCAGGGACTAACGGGAAAGAAATATGCAAAGAAATTAGAGCTTTCTCAAAGACCCCAATTATTATGGTGACTGCAATGATTGATGAAATAGATCGACTCATTGGGCTTGAATTAGGAGCGGACGATTACATATGTAAGCCCTTTAGCCCAAAAGAGGTGGTGGCAAGAGTTAAAGCCGTTCTAAGAAGAACTAACGCTGACTATTTAAATGAGTTTAGTGAAAATGAATTTAAAGTAAATCACGACGCATATAGCGTTCAAATAAAAGGAAAGAAATTAGATTTAACGCCGGTTGAATTTAGAATGTTAACAATGTTCATTGACCACCCGGGTCGTGTTTATAATCGTGATCAAATACTCAATACTGTGTTTGATGACGGGAGAATTGTGCTGGATCGAACTGTGGACACCCACATTAAGAATTTAAGGCAAAAATTGAAGGACGCTAACCCTGAAAAAGACTATATACGATCTATTTATGGTATCGGCTATTCCTTTGAATAATTGGAGTTATCCACTCTCCTCTTTTCGAAAAACACGATAAGGTTCATAATCATCTAAAATTCCATATTCACCTCTGTATTCATAACCGAAGTAGTTTTCAAAAAGAAACACCTTAGGCGGGTAGAAAGTGAATGTAGAAAACATAGCCACCAGGGTTAAATAACCAGCTAGGACCGTCTTCTTATTTGGTTTAACCAACTTGGGAGAAATCATAATTTTATAAGCTGTAATTGACCCTAAGCTTAGACCAACAACCATTGTCATCAGATCAAGTTCAAAAAAACCTGTCCCATATAACGGTAATGAAATTGCAAGATAACCATAGAAAGAAAGCACGATTCCAATTGGTGTCATAATCAATGAACCTAACTTAGCTAACCAATAATTTTTAGCAATATCTCGAGTATAAGTGTATTGAACGAGTGCATATATTAAACCAGGCCAGAAGTACATTTTTAGATGCTCCCAAGTACTTTCATTAACAGATGAAACCAGAGCTAAAGGGGTCCAAAACTCACTTAACTCGAAGGCAAAATGGAATGCAGACCCAGCTAGCATGACCCAAATAAAACTTCCAACCTCCCAGATAATTAATCGTCTTTTCATATACTGTCCTTATACCTAGAAAGCTGAAATTAAGAAGTAAAGCCCAGCAAGAGCAATCCCAGCACCAGCAAACCTTAAAATTATTTTTCCGGATTTATAATGTGTTGAGATATCTGCAAGAATTAACCCCGTGATATGAAGCATAATCGTTCCGGTCATAAACCCTGCTATATATGGGACGGGTCTTGCAATTGTTGGAATTTCTTCTCCGTGAGCATAGCCATGGAAAATAGCAAATATTCCTACAGCAATCATTGCAAAAATTGAATTTAATGTTTTATCTGCTGCTAATGAACCTCCTAAGAGGAGCACTGATAATGCAATACCAATTTCATAACCGCTTAGACCACCCATATTAAGCCCTAACAGTCCACCAAAAAACATAACCAAAACAAAAGTGGAAGGAACTGTCCAAATTGCTCTTCCGCCAATTTGTGCACTAATCATTCCAACACTAACCATAGCTAGTAAATGATCAAAGCCTAGTACAGGATGAGTAATGCCTCCTAAAAAAGGTCCATAAGGAAGACTATTGGCTTCATGAGCTATAACCGGTGAAAGTATAAAAAAAGAAAGAACAAATACTGTTAACTTAATATTCATAATCTAGAATTAACTATGCAGTCAAAAAAGAAATTACCTTTTCATTGACTTTTTCTGGCTGGTCATAAATAGCGGCATGTCCTGCATCTTTTATAATTTCAATCTGCAAACCAGGTATCAATTTATTAATTTTTTTACTGATTTTATATGGATTATAAAGAACTTCAAATTCTCCAAAAATAAGCAATCCAGGGTTTTTGAATGTTTTGAGTTTCTTTTTATCTACTGAAAAAAAGAATTTAGAGATCACTTTAAGAGCCTTAATATAATTCACTCTTGATGTCTTCTCATTATAAATCCCTAAAGATTTATCAACACGATAAAACCGTGTGCACAGGGCCATACCACGGGCTAACTGTCGATCAAATGATCCAAAAGTTTTTCCAGATCTAGGTTTCGAAAAAGAGGAAGCTGTAAGATCATCAGATAAAACATCCGCGTCTTTCTTTTTAGCCATGGCTCTTGAGAACCATTGATGAAAAGGGAGTCTTGCTCTGGCCAAACCTGTTGGTCCACACATAACGACTTTATCAATTAAGTCAGATTTTTGAATAGCCATATCCATGGCAGTTGTCCCGCCTGTACTCACTCCAACACAATGAGGTTTAGTAAGTTTTAGACCAGTTATGACATCCTCCAACCAATTCACAAAATCATCGTTGAAAACTGAAGGTGGGTTTGGATCACTTTTGCCAGGCTGACCAACTATATCTAAAGCATAAACCGTAAAATATTTTGAAAGTTCGTTAATTTGATGTCGCCATAACGGTGCACAACCTGCAACTCCAGGGATTAGTATTAGTGATTTTGAGTGACCTTCACCTGCTACTATTGCATGAGTTTTTCCAAATCTAGTAGTAGCAAATATAGACTCATGCTCAACATTAATCTCACTCTTAACTTTCTCATACCAAGACATTATCTTCTCTAAGCCTTCCTCAGACTTATATAATTTCATACTTGGTTTTTCAGTTGTATCAACCGGCATTTAGTTATAACTCCTTACCTGTCTACTTTTCGGTAAAATACATAGTTTTGGATTTAAAAAAAACCATTATTTAATGGTGCCCAGGGCCGGACTCGAACCGGCACGAGAAAAATCTCAACGGATTTTAAGTCCGTAGCGTCTACCAATTCCGCCACCCGGGCTCTAAAATCGAGGCAAGGATCGGAATCGAACCGACGTCCACGGCTTTGCAGGCCGCTGCATAACCACTCTGCCACCTTGCCAAATAAAACAAACAGATTATACCTTTTCAATGAGCAATTAGCTTCATCGATTTTAATTTTTTGATGAAAATCAATAGATCTTTTTTTCTATATAATTTCTATTTTTTTGAATTTATCTTGTGAAACTTTTATGGATATAAAAAAGGCCTGCATTAGTAGGCTTTTTTTTATAATTTCTCTTTAATTAAATTCTTAGCTATGAACTTAATATTCTTCCATTCACTTAAACGACGCATTGTATAGGGCAGCCAATTACTCCCATAAGGCAAATAGATTCCAACTGAATGCTCTTTATTGAACTTGTTTTGTAAGTCTTTTCTGACCCCAAAAAGAAATTCAAACGCTAACTTTTTATAACTATCATTTCTCAATAGGGTATTTAATATTGCTTCATCTTGGGTCGCTATAGCATCTTGATCAGACTGATAATTGGATAAGATGTCAGCTAGCTTTAGAAAATTACCTCTAATGTCATCGATCTCTATGAAAGCAATAGATTTGTTTTCGTTATAAGCACCTTTAACTAAACGTATAGAAATATTCTCTGATTTTAATGCCTCGAGATCATCCACTGTTCTGAACAAATTAGCTTGAAGAGCTAGACCAAGTACATTTGGAAAACGCTGATTAAGGTGTTGGCATATCTCTATCGTGGAATCGGTTGTTGTGCTGTTCTCCATATCAAAACGAATCTTTTGTTGAGAGGAATATGCTAATTCAACGATTGGAGTTAAATATTGTAAACAGTCCTTAATAGAATGGTTAAGATTCAAAAGTGAAGGCTTAATTGAAAGACTAAGACTTTCCATCGGGAAGAGCTTTAAGGCGTTTAAGTATTCAGCTTGTGCATTCAGAGCTTCTTCTTTAGTAGTTGCAGACTCACCAACTAGATTAAGCGCAACCCTAAATCCTTGTTGCTGAAGACTTAGTATTTGTTCAGATGTATCCTCAAGATTTTCGCCAGCTATAAATCTTTTAGCAAATGGAAACAGTAACTTCAATTCTTTGAGAAGACCAATTGACCGGCAAAGTAAGTTTTAGCAACTGTTGTTGCTTTTAATTCTCGTCCAACCGGATTTGAAAGAGTTTGGTCGAGGATTACGAAATCTGCATATTTTCCCACACTTATACTACCAATTTGATCCCCCCACCCTGCTAGATCTGCACCCACTTGAGTATAAGCATAAAGAGCATCCTCAAAACTAAGTGCCTGCTCTGGGTACCACGAACCATCATAGAGGCCAGTTGGGCTTTCTCTGAAAACAGCATCGGCCAATTGAACCAAAGGCGAGAAGGGAGAAGTTGCAAAATCACTACTGAGCGCTAAACGTACTTTAGATTTTAAAAAATCATTCCAGACATAGGTGAATTTCTCTCTTTCTATACCCACTCTCGCAGTGATGTATTTTCCAATAACTCCCGTTCCATGATTAGGTTGCATTGAAGCAGTGACCCCTAGCCTCTTAAATCTTTCCACATCCTGTGGTTCTATAATTTCAATATGCTCAATCCGATTAGCTAAAGACGTATTGCCACTGTGCTCAAATGCATTTAAAGCCATCTTGACCCCTCGGTCACCAATGGCATGTATTGCCACTGGCATTCCAAGGGCATTAGCACGCTTAACCAAACGATTGATCTCTCCTTGGATATAAAATGGCTCACCAATAATCTCTGGTCGATCTGAATAAGGATCTATCAATGCTGCGGTATGTGTTGATAGGACTCCATCAATCACGTATTTAATAAAACCGTATTCAATCATAGGTCCGTAATCTTGATCATGAACTTTGTATTGCTTGAGGAGTTGTTTAATTTCATTTTGATCATTAGTACTATCGGCTTCTTGGCTGAATTTTGAATGCTGTCCCCAAAAAACCCTTACATATAATTTTTTATTAAGTGCTAGATCCTTATATTTATCTAACTCACCACGACTGGACATATCATGGACGCTAGTAATACCAAATGAGTTAGCATAATCCAGAACCTGTTCTATCTTTTCTCTCGCTAGATCTGAATCTCTAATATAAGTTGGGGCATCCCAAATTATCTCCATTGCTCCTTCGAGCAGAATTCCATTGGGTACACCGGATTCATCCAGAAGTATTTGTCCGCCCATAGGGACTTCTGAATCCGCCTTTAAATTAGCTTTTTCGATTGCTAAAGAATTTACCCACATTGAGTGTCCATCAATATCTGAAAGTGCAACAGGATTATTCGGAGACACATTATCTAATTCCCATCGTGTGGGCAGGCCTTTGTTCTCAAAAGTATGATCCCAACGACCACCCAATAACCATTCTCCAGGTTCCATTGTTTGAGCCCTTTTTTTAATCATATCCAGCCAAACGGACTTTTCTCTGATGCCTGTTAAGTTAATACCGGTGACAATCTTGGCTCCAGAAGATAAATGAGTATGGCTGTCTATAAATCCTGGTAATACGCTTTTCCCTTCTGCATCTAAGACTCTTGTATTGGGCTCTACAAGTTTCAAAATTTCTTCATTTGTTCCTACAGCAGTAAATTTTCCAGCTTCAATCGAAAAAGCACTTGCTCTCATTCTGATAGGATCAGCAGTTCTTATATCGGCATTGATTACAATGAGTTCAGGTGAAGCAAATAAAAGCCCACTGAAAATTGAAGCCAGAAGAAAAATAAATTGGATAGATTTATGCTTGGTTTTCATACCCTACAGCTAATATTGCCAAAGAGATTTTGCATGAACTTACTCTTTAAAGCTTATTTAAACTTAACTCTATTAATAATCTGATTATCAACCATCTTTCTTATTTCCTCATAGCCTTTGGAAATAGTTAAAAGTTCATCTTCAGTCTCACTGTAACGTTCGGCAAGAATATCATTCACCTTATTGTATTGCTCTTCATTGGGTTGCATTGCTGCCATATTTTCATAAGTGATTGTTAGCCAAACATTTGGACTGTTTGCAGTGTCAGAAGTGTACACTCCATAATCAACAATATAGCCAAGCTCCTTCATGACTTCCATTGACCTCACCCAAGTTTTATTTAGGTTAACCAAATAATCATCTAAATAATTACTCTCAACTGCTATCACGGTTAATTGGATATGTTGCTCACTAGGTTCATAGTCTTTATATATTTCTGAAAAAACTGTGTTTGTAAAAAATAACGCTAGAACTAATAAATATCTCATAATTCCTCCTTGATTGTTAAATATTGAGCGGGAAACCGGGTTCGAACCGGCGACCTTTTGCTTGGCAAGCAAACGCTCTACCAACTGAGCTATTCCCGCTAAAATTATGAAGGTATCATTATAGCTAATTTCAATTACATCTCTAATTTTTTTGGATTGCTTTAGCAATAATAGAAATGTAGATTAATGCCATGCAATATTTCTGGACAGTCAAGGTCATAAGAATTATTCCAATAGTGTTTACAATTGGGATTCTAATTTCTATGTATTTCTATCCAGGAGGAAACATCCATGACCCTTTACAAACTGGTTATTCTTTCACTCACAATTTTCTAAGTGATTTGGGAGGTATGAAAGCACGCTCTGGTGAATCAAATCTAGTTTCATCCTATATTTTCAATGCTTGCATGATCAGCTTTCTTTTGGGTGGGATAGCGTTCTTATATGTTCCAGGCTTATTCAAGAACGATAGAACTAATTATTATTTAGCGATTATTGGATCAATGTTCTTTTTTATGGGTGCATCTTTCTTTGCAGGAGTCGGCTTCACACCTCATGATTTATACTTGGATCAACATATATTCTTTGCCATCAATGGTTTTAGATTAATGGTCCCTGCAGGGATCTTTTATTTGATAGTGTTACTCAGAAGTCCTATAAAAAACAGTTACTCATTTGTCACTTTATTTTTTCTGTTAAGTACCTTCTCATATGTTTTATATCAATTGTTAGCAGACAGTCCTTTAATGAGTATTGAGGCAATGATCATGCAAGCAACAATGCAAAAATTAATAACCTTTGTTCATTTATTAAGTATATTCTCGTTAAGCTTTGCTTTTTCCTCACAGAAGAATCTTACTGAGACAATAAATTAAAGAGAATAGAAGTGAAAAAAATAAGTATATCTCTTCTAATATTGGTGTTTGTAAATTATTCATCAATCGCTGATGTAATCACTCCAGAGATCAAAAAATTAAAGCGCACACCACCAAAGAGTGTCTTATTTATTGGCAATAGCTATCTTTACTACAACGATAGTTTGCATAATCATTTTAAACGAATGGCAGATGAAAAATATCCAGGCTATGAGGGAAGTATCAATGTCAAGTCCTCAACAATTGGAGGGTCTAGATTAAAGCATCATAATCTTGATCATCTGTTAAAACCTAAAGCTATTAGCTCAATTAGTAAATTTGAATTAGTGGTTCTTCAAGGTGGTAGCGGTGAAGGATTATCAAAAAAAGACAGGAAATCTTTTGCCAAAACAGCAAATAAACACATTGAAAAAATAAAAGCTAATGGCTCTGAAGCAGCCCTGTACATGATCCATGCCTACGTTGAGCCGCACCAAAGTTTTAACCCAAATCTTATTAGAGTGATTGAGGAGATGTATGTGACTGCTGGAAACAAAAATCAAACCCTTGTTATTCCAGTGGGTTTAGCCTTCGAAAACGCTTATGATCAGAGACCAGATATAACGCTTCATCAACTTGATGGAACCCATCCATCACTACTGGGTACCTATTTAGCAGCGTGCACTGTTTTTGCCAGTGTCTTTAATGAATCACCGGTTGGTTTAGATTACGATTACAACGGTCTTATCAATGATGATGATAAGTTATTTCTACAAAAGATTGCCGAATCAACAGTTAAAGCTTTTTATCAATCCCCTGCTAATTAAGAAGAATAGTCACGTAACATCTTTCTTAGCTCAAGAGAATGCTGCTCCTCTTGACCAATCTTATTTCTAGCATATTCTTCCAAAAAAATAGATTTACCATCAACAGTTTCTAAAAGATGATTATATAGTTCTAAAGCATGCAATTCATGCTGAAGACTTTCTTGGAGAATATCATTAACAGAATGTTGATGGGTTTCCTCGATTGGGGCAATTTGTTGAGTGGGATGACCCTCAAGTCCGGTCAATAATTCACCTGCCTCTTGTGCATGAAGCAACGATTCGTTTGCTTGAGCTTGAAGAAATTGAACAATAGGAATTCGATGTGGGCCACTAACCATTATTGAAGAATGCGTATAGCGAACAACACCTGATAGTTCATACTCCATAATGGAATTTAAAATTTCACAAGTGAGCTTTTTATCTAAGTCTTTCATAACAACCTCTTTAAACTGAAGTTACATATTGTACTAAAAAATAAAAGAAAATTTTATCTCCACAAAAAGTACTTTTGTATTATATGATTCCAGTTATGAAAACAGTTCTAATAACTGGTACCAATAGAGGGCTAGGTTTTGAATTCTCAAAACAATATCTTGAAGGTGGTTATAAGGTTTTAGCTACTTGCAGAAACCCTAACGATGCAATTGATTTACAAGCCTTAAAAGCCAATTTCAAGGATAGACTTGAAATACATACTCTTGATGTTAAAGATCATAAATCAATTGAGAATCTTAGTGTTCTACTAAGAAATTATCCCATAGATATTCTAATTAATAATGCTGGAATTATTGGGCCCTTCCCTATCCTTGAGCATATTAATAAACAACGTTTTGGTACTTTTAATTATGATGTTTGGGAAGAAGTCATAAGGACTAATCTTTTTGGTCCAATGAAAATGACAGAGGCCTTCATTAACCAAATAGAAGCTGGGGAAGAGAAAAAGATTATCTTTCTTTCAAGCACAGTTGGATCAATACAAGAAGGGGATCAGCCCGCTTATGCCTATGCAAGCAGTAAAACAGCACTGAATAAATCTATTTCTCTAACTGCAAACATTCTAAAAGGTAAAAATATCTTTCTATTGGCCTTATGCCCTGGTTATGTAAAAACCAGAATGAATGCTGGTGGAGCTACTTTAGATCCAGAGGAAAGTATCAGAGGAATGATGCAACAAATTGAATCCTTAGATGCAAGCAGAAGTGGAGAATTTATTCGCTACAATGGGGAAAAAATTCAATGGTAAAATAAAAACTAGTGATGATGCTCATCCTTTAAATCTTTCTCAATATCTTCGTGATCGCCAATCATAATATGGCTTTTACTTTTTGTGACATATTTTTCTAAAAAGGGAATCAACAACAAAGGTAACAATCCTCCTAAAACTATTCCTGCAGTTCTTGCTCTCATGGTTGGATCAATCATAGCAGCCACAAGATCTGCAATTACATGCGCCAAAGAGGCACCTATAATCCCAGCAATATAACCTTTGGTTACATTCTTTAAAAATCGATTAATACTCCATCCGGTATAAAAACCCAGGATCACAAGACCAACATGAACAACCCCAAAAATAAAACCGGGTAAAATCACGTCATTTTGTATTAATCCCAAGCTTTCTAAAAGATGTTCCATAGATTTTTTTCTTGTATTTCTACCAAAATACTTATAATTGATGAATGTTAATCACTGACAACAAATATTACCCATTATTCTTCTATATTTCTTTGATAATTTTTTCAATCCATAGTTTTGCTAAAACTATTGATTATCCTTCATCTGCAAAAGGTACAACGCAAGATAATTATCATGGAATTATTATTGATGATCCTTATAGAGAATTAGAAGATTTAAATTCAGAACAAACCCAAGCTTGGATCAGAGAGCAAAATCGATTCACTGATTCTTATTTAGATAATCTCATTGAGCAAAAGGAGTTTAAATTATTACTTGAGAAGATCTATAACAAAGAAAATCAATCCGTTCCTTTTCGAAAGAAATCGAAAATTTTCACCTACTACAATGATGGGACATGGCAACAAAGTAAACTCTACTATAAAGAAGTTACAAAAGATAAAAAGAAGCTGGTTATTGATCCTAATCTTTTATCAAAAGATGGCACTGTTTCAGTTGGTTCAATTAGTGTAAGCCCCAATGCAGAAATGATTGCTTACTCCATATCGGATGGTGGATCAGATTGGAAAACATGGAAAATCAAAAATATTAACAGTGGCGACATTCTAGAAGACACCATTAAATGGTCAAAATTCAGCAATGCAGAATGGGCTAAAGATAATTCAGGATTTTATTACTCAAGGTATTCCGAACCTCAAAAAGGCGATGAATATGAAGAATTAAACAGAAACCAGAGATTATTTTTTCATACTATTGGTCAACCTCAATCTAGTGATCAACTCATTTATGAACGACCTGAACACCCAGAATGGGGCTGGGGAACCACAATAACTGAAGACGGTAATTTTCTCATTCTATCTGTTAGTGAGGGTACTGATGAAAGAAATCGATTATTTTATAAAGATTTAAGAATAGATGAGGCTTTCGTAGAATTGATCCCAGATTTGAGAGCGCAATTTACTTTTCTAGGCAATGAAGGATCTATTTTTTTGTTCTCTACTGATTTAAATGCCCCCAAAGGAAAAGTAATTTCAATTGATATCAATCACCCCGATGAAAACAACTGGAAGGTAGTGATAGACGAGCAAGATGATGCTCTAACAAATGTTGAAGTTTTAGAAAACTATATTTTATGTCAATACTTGAAAAATGTTGCAAGTGAAGTTTTCCTTTATGAAAAAGACTCCTTAAAAAAGAAAAAAATTGATTTCAATAAACAAGGAATTATTTCTAATATTTCAACAAATCAAGATTCTGATATTTTTTATTTCTCGTACACCAATTACATCCAACCGAATCAAATATATGAATATAATGCCAAAAATAATGACATTTCACTTTTATGGGCAAAAGAAATCCCTCAATACAATAGCGATGATTATATAAGTCAACAGGCGTTCTATCCTAGTAAGGATGGAACCATGGTCCCCATGTTTATCTCACATCATAAAGACACTAAATTGGATGCAGATACCCCATTGTTACTTTATGGTTATGGTGGCTTTGATATCTCAATATTGCCAAATTTCAGGGAACGATACTTGGCTTGGATGTTAATGGATGGAGTCGTTGCGGTGCCCAATATTAGGGGCGGTGGTGAATATGGGGAGGAATGGCATCAACAAGGCATGTTACAAAATAAACAAAATGTTTTTGATGACTTTGTTAGTGCTGCTGAATATTTACACACAATGAATATTTCTAGTCCTAAAAAAACTGTTATTGAGGGCCGCTCAAACGGTGGGTTATTGGTGGGAGCGACCATGCTTCAAAGACCTAATCTATTTGGTGCTACCCTACCAGGTGTAGGTGTAATGGATATGCTTCGCTTTAATAAATTCACAATTGGTTGGGCTTGGGAAAGTGATTATGGTTCCCCTCAGAAACTTGAAGATTTTCAAGTGCTTGTTAAGTATTCTCCTTATCATAATATAGAAAGAGGAGAATGTTACCCGCCTACATTAATCACCACTTCAGAACTCGATGATCGAGTAGTGCCATCGCATTCATATAAATTTGCAGCCAGAATGCAAGAAGCTCAAAATTGTTCAAACCCTATTCTTATCAGAATAGAAACAAGAGCAGGACACGGTGCTGGAACACCTAGGAATAAAACTATTGAATATATTTCTGATGTCTATGGCTTTGCATTACATTATCTGTTACAAAATTAATCTATAGTTGATTATTATTAATACAAGCAAATGAAAAAGTTATGAAAAAGAATTTATACAGACTAATTTTACTAATCATCCTTTTTGGAGTGGGCTATAACTTTTTAATAAAAGATGACGCAGAAACGACTTATGGATTCACAATTGATGGCGTGGATATAGATATCATCGATATGCATCTTCACACTGGTACTTGGGAAGCTTTGACTGAACCTTACAAAGAAAGGTACTCTGAAAGAGTTCCAAAACCTTTTAAATTTCTCATGGAGAATCTCCTTGGGAATGGCTTAACATCAGAAGGAATTCTAAAACAAATGGATAATGCTGGCATTCGTCGTGGGGGAGTATTTGCAGTCTATAGCCCGGACACCACTGGGATTGCAAATAATGAGTTCTTGTATCAACAAATAAAAGATCAGCCAGAGAGAATGTTCGGTTTCTATAGCATAAGAACTGACCATTGGAATATTGATGCTGCTAAAGAACTTGAGAAATTAGAAAGTGACCTGATTAAATATAAAGCTACTGGTATTAAGCTAGCTCATGCACATCAGCAAATGAGATTAGATGATAAACGCTTTGATGGAATTTATGAAATAGCTGGTCGCTTAAATAAACCAATTTATATTCATACAGGAACCAGTCCAAATCCTTACACAAGAAGAGAGCCACCTTATGTTGATCCAGTGTATTTAGAAGAATCAATTATCAAGTACCCGCAGACTAAATTTATTTTGGGACACTCAGGTTATGATAGCTTTTTAATCCAATTAACTTATCTGGAATCTTGTATTCAATTGGCTAAAAAATACGGTAATGTTTACTTCGAACCCGGTGCTTTAGGTGCCAGAAAAGCATCTGAAGTTTTACCTGAATACCTTAAAATTATTAAAAAAGAAGGCTTAATTGATCGAGTTATTTATGGCTCAGATGGTCCTCAATTTCCTGGTTATACAGCGAGTCATTTAGAGAACTTCGTTGAGGCTATGAAAGTCAATGAATACTCAGCTATGGAAATGAAGTTAATTCTTCAAAGCAATTTCGAGACGTTATTTAACCTCTAAAAGATATTCATCCATTCGCTCTTCAAGAATAGCCAAGGGGAGTGCTCCTTGACTCAAGACAGTATGATGGAATTCTTTAATATCAAACTCATCTTCAAGCTGATTTTTTGCCCTCTGCTTTAATT
>CAYQEV010000013.1:0-28812 GCA_964416745.1 uncultured Woeseia sp. | reverse complement strand
AGATTTAACATTTGTGGAATATATTTGATTGTATTGATCTTATTAATTAGTGGTAGTCCACTTTTGATATCTTGGGTGATCCAATCCTCTTTACTAATTGTCTGAAATTGTTCTTCCTTATCATTATGAGATAAAAAAATTGATCTATTCTTATCAATACTCAGAACTTTTAGTGATTGATTGGAAGATTGGATATTAGATTTATCAAAATTATTTTTTTCATAATCACCAATACCATAAATATTTATTTCTTCCTTACCTATTATGACTTTAGAACGAAGGATATATCGACTTAACCATGCAATTAGATCATCAATTAGGTCTGAACTTACAATTAGATAATAGTTCTCATTCCAAGATTGAATCAATGCAGTTGCCACTATTCTTCCTTGTGGGTTACAAAATGAAGTGAGATGTAAAAGTTCTTCATTTATTGCTTCTGTGCTCTGAGTCATTTGACCCTGAAGAAATTCATCAGCATCATCTCCTGAGACTTTTATTACTGATAGATGTTCTAGTTTAGCCATAAATTTTACTGATGAATTAAATCGAATGTTAAAAACAATGCTTGAATCGTCTACTTTAAGTATAATTGATCCAGTTAAACATACCAAAATATGGCTAAAAATAATCAACCCTTATCACCGCATCTGAGCATTTATAAATGGCAGATTACAAATACATTATCTATTCTTCATAGATTTTCAGGTGTTTTACTTTTCTTAGCTGCCATAGATTTCTCCATTTGGTTAGCTTCAATAGCTATGGGTGAGAATTCTTATGCCGTTATTTCAGGTTTATCCTCAAATTGGCTAGCATTAGTCTTTTGGGTCGCTGTTTCTTTTTCATTTTTTTACCACTCACTGAATGGTCTTAGACATCTTGCTTGGGATTTTGGTAAAGGTTTTGAGACTCATCAAGTGAACTACTCTGGTTTGATTGTTGTTTTCTTAACCTTGCTTTTAACTTCATCTTTCTGGTTTTTTTTATTAACTAAGTACTCTTTTTAAAATGAATATAGTAAATCGATTTCTTAATTTATTATGCCTTTCAGGATTTGAACATGCTCGAGACCATTGGCGAAGTCAAAGAGAGACAGCAGTTATATTATTTATATTAACCTTTTGGTTTCTTTACCAATTACTTTTTGTTTTAAACAGCTTGGATTTTATTGAAGTACAAACATGGGCAACAGATCCACTTAATGCATTGATTATTGTTTTGACTTCTCTTTATATGATTTATCATGCTGAATTAGGTGTTCAAGTTATTATTGAGGATTATGTTTCTGAAAAAAGGTCGCAATTAAATCTTTTATATATTTTAAGATTTTTTAGAATTTGTGTTGTCGTGACTACTCTCATTTCAATGTTTTTTTTAGTTTATGAGAATTAGATCTATCGGAGTAATGAATTTTTTATGAATAGTGGGTATGAATTAATAGAGCATCAACATGATGTGGTTGTTATAGGAGCTGGAGGCTCAGGTCTTAGAGCAACACTCGGTTTAGTGGAAGCTGGTTTGGATACCGCTTGCATAACAAAAGTTTTTCCTACTCGAAGTCATACTGTTGCAGCTCAAGGTGGGATTAGTGCAGCTCTTGGTAACATGGGTGATGATGATTGGCGATGGCATATGTACGATACTGTTAAGGGTTCTGATTGGTTAGGTGACCAAGATGCAATAGCTTATATGTGTAAGGAAGCCGCACCAGCAGTGCTTGAGTTAGAAAGATATGGTATTCCATTTTCAAGAACATCAGACGGTAAAATTTACCAAAGAGCATTCGGTGGAATGACCACCCATTTTGGTGAAGGAATTGCTCAAAGAACCTGTGCAGCAGCTGATAGAACCGGTCATGCAATGTTACATACTCTCTATCAGCAATCGATTAAGAATAAGGCTGAGTTTTTTATCGAGTTCTTTGCTTTGGAATTAATCATGGATCAGGGGAGGTGCAGAGGTGTGATTGCACTTGAAATGGCAACAGGCCATATTCATGTTTTTAAAGCCCAGAAAGTTATATTAGCCACAGGCGGTCATGGAAGAGCTTACTTTTCTTGTACGGCAGCTCATACTTGCACTGGTGACGGGTCAGGAATGGCATTAAGAGCTGGGCTACCTCTTCAAGACATGGAATTTGTTCAATTCCATCCAACCGGCATTTATGGAGTAGGCTGCCTAATTACAGAAGGGGTAAGAGGAGAAGGTGGCTTTTTGACCAATTCCGATGGAGATCGTTTTATGGAAAGATACGCGCCTAATGCTAAAGACTTAGCCTCTAGAGATGTAGTCAGTCGCTCAATGACTATGGAAATACTCGAAGGCCGTGGTATTGGAGATAAAAATGACCATATCAACCTTAATCTTCAGCATCTAGGACCAGAGGTCATTGAGGAACGATTACCCGGTATTGCTGAAACAGCAAGAATATTTGCTGATGTTGATGTCTCTAAAGATCCGATTCCAGTCATACCTACAGTTCACTATAATATGGGTGGGGTACCCACAAATATACATACCGAAGTAATTACTAAGAATTCTGAAGGTCAAATGGAGATCGTAGATGGTTTGATGGCGGTGGGTGAAGCAGCCTCAGTTTCTGTTCATGGAGCAAACCGTCTAGGTTCGAACTCCCTTCTTGATTTAGTCGTTTTCGGAAGAAAGGCTGCACAGCAATGTGCTGAAACAATAGTCAAGGGTAAAAATACTGAACCACTACCCCAGGAACAGATTAACAATGCATTGAATAAACTTGATTCGGTTCGATACGCCAATGGGTCTTTACCGACATCTGAAATTAGAGATGAAATGCAACAGATTATGCAACAGCATGCTTCTGTGTTCAGAACCGAAGGACTTTTAAAACAAGGGGTGGAAAAATTATCAACATGTTTGGATTCTTTTAAAGATGTCTCGGTAACTGATCGAGGGTTGATATGGAATACTGATTTAATTGAAACTCTAGAATTAGAAAATCTTCTTGGTCAGGCAATCATGACAATGGATTGTGGATTAGCCAGACAAGAAAGCAGAGGAGCACACGCAAGAGATGATTATCCTAACCGTGACGATGAGAATTGGCTTGTTCATAGTCTAGGTTGGTTAGATAGTAATAATAAAACTCGTGTTGACACTTCACCAGTTCATCTTGATACTAACTCCGATGAAGTTGAATCAATTCCGTTAAAGGCTAGAGTCTACTAAGAGAGGAGGATCCTTAGATGGCTGAATTTACATTACCTAAAAACTCAAAAGTGACTAAAGGTAAGGTCTATGAAACAAACACAGATAGTAAAAGTATTAGGACGTTTCATGTCTATCGCTACGATCCCTCTGAAGACTCAAACCCAAGGATGGACAGTTATGAGATACCACTCGATCAATGTGGGCCGATGGTTCTTGATGCTTTAATTAAAATTAAAGCTGATTATGACGCGTCTCTAACTTTTAGACGGTCTTGCCGGGAAGGTATTTGCGGGTCCTGCTCTCATAATATAAACGGACTTAATACCTTAGCTTGCACGCTACCCATAAAAGATATCGAAGGTGATATAAGTATTTACCCCCTTCCACATATGAATGTGGTCAAAGATCTAGTGGTTGATTTAACTGACTTTTATGCAGGATATGCTTCAGTTGAACCTTGGTTAAAAACCAACACAGAAGCACCTGAAGGAACTGAACGCCTACAAAGTAAAGAAGATCAAGAAAAAATTGATAAACCATCTGCTTGTATTCTATGTGCATGTTGTTCAACAGCTTGTCCTAGTTACTGGTGGAATGGTGATAAATATCTTGGGCCTGCAGCACTACTCGCTTCCTACAGGTGGTTGCAAGATAGCCGAGACGAGGCAAAAGAGGAGCGATTAAAGGAGCTTAATGATTCGTCTAAGCTTTATAAGTGCCATACTATAATGAACTGTTCACTGGCTTGTCCTAAGGAATTGAACCCAGGCCAAGCGATAGCTGAAATTAAGAAAATGATTGCGACTCAGGATTTGAATGACTGAGAGTAATCTTGAATTGTCCAGAATTAAATGGCGATGCAGAAGAGGAACAAAAGAGTTAGACTTTCTTCTCCTCGCTTACTTTAACCAACAATACACTGCTGCAGACGCAGAGGATAAAGCAGCATTTCTTCGTTTATTGGAATTACAGGACCCTTCTATAATTGATTATTTTGCAAAACCTAAGAAGATCAAAGATCAAAAGATCCAAAAAATCATTTCAGATATCCTGGGTGATGTAGAGTCTTATCAAATCAAATGAAGAATATCAGAAATTTCTCAATTATCGCCCATATTGATCATGGGAAATCCACTCTTGCAGATCGACTTATTCAAATGTGTGGCGGTCTTGATGCAAGAGAAATGACTGAACAGGTTCTTGATACGATGGAACTTGAACAGGAACGTGGAATCACAATAAAAGCACAAAGTGTTTGTTTAGATTATAAGGCTGAGAATGGAGAAGACTATGTTTTCAATTTGATAGACACTCCTGGCCATGTTGATTTCTCATATGAGGTTTCAAGATCTTTAGCTGCTTGTGAGGGTGCTTTATTAGTGGTTGACGCATCTCAAGGTGTTGAGGCTCAATCAGTTGCAAACTGTTACAGTGCGATTGAGCAGGGTCTTGAAATTATTCCTGTGATTAATAAGATTGATTTACCGGCTGCTGATCCCGATAAAGTTATTCAAGATATTCAAGATATTATAGGCATTGAGGTTAATGATCCGATCTTGATTAGTGCAAAAACTGGAGAAGGTGTAGGTTATTTAATGGAAAGAATTGTTTCCACTATAGCTCCGCCTGAGCCTAACGATAATGAGAAGTTACAGGCTTTGATTATAGACTCTTGGTTTGATCAATATCTTGGCGTTGTGTCCCTACTAAGAATCATGAATGGAACAATCTCTGAGGGCGATAAAATCAAAGTTATGTCGACAGGCCAAGAACACACAGTGAATCAACTGGGTGTTTACACCCCGAAACTTAAGGATAAAAAATCACTTGTAGCTGGGGACGTAGGATTCTTAGTGGCTGCCATCAAAGATATTTATGGAGCACCTGTGGGCGACACAATAACCCAAGCAAAAAACCCTTCCCTTAAACCATTGCCTGATTTTAAAACCATACAACCCAGAGTGTTTGCAGGACTTTACCCTTCAGTTTCTGAGGACCTTGAAGCTTTTAGAGAAGCCCTGGATAAGCTAAAACTAAATGATGCGTCCCTGCACTTTGAACCTGAATCATCATCTGCACTCGGTATTGGCTTTAGGTGTGGCTTTCTAGGAATGTTACACATGGAGATTGTGCAAGAAAGATTAGAACGTGAGTACGATCTAGATCTAGTCACTACATCACCTACTGTGGTGTATGAAGTGGAAAAAACTAACGGTGAAGTAATCCAGATTGATAATCCAGATTCATTGCCCTTGATGAACAGTGTTAAAGAAATACGTGAACCAATTGTCGAAGCTACCCTTCTTTTACCTCCTGAATTTGTAGGCAATGTTATTCAACTGTGTGAATCCAGAAGAGGCATTCAAAAGAAATTACAATATTTAGGTCGACAAGTAGTGATAGATTATGAACTACCATTGGCTGAAGTTGTACTTGATTTTTTTGATCAGCTCAAATCCATATCTAAAGGTTACGCATCCTTCGATTACACTTTTTTGAGATTTCAGGCAGACCAACTCGTACGTTTAGACATTCTAGTTAATCGGGAGAAAGTTGATGCGTTTTCTATAATTATTCACCGAGATAATGCTGCCCAAAGGGGTCGAAAAATTATAGAAAGATTAACTAAGATCATTCCTAGGCAAATGTTTGAAGTGGCCCTGCAGGCGGCCATCGGAGCAAAAATAATTGCTAGAGGTAATGTGAAAGCCTTTAGAAAAAATGTTACTGCTAAGCTCTATGGCGGCGATGTAACCAGGAAAATGAAATTACTCAAGAAACAAAAAGCAGGGAAGAAGCGAATGAAGCAATTTGGTTCTGTTGAGATACCTCAAGAAGCTTTTTTATCGATTATGAAAAAAGATAGTTCCAGAAACTCATAATTTATTCATAAAAGGTTCATATTTATCTTATTAATCAATTTATAATGAAGCCATGACATTTGATTTTCAGACAATTTTATTTTTTATTATCCTAATCTTGGGGTTGATATGGATTATTGGGCGGTTCTATTTAAAAAAGAATTCAAGCATTATTGAAATTTCAGAAGCCTTGTTTCCCATCTTGTTGCTTATATTTATATTTAGATCCTTTATTTATGAACCCTTTAGAATTCCCTCAGGCTCAATGATGCCAACTCTAGTAAAGGGAGATTTTATTGTTGTCAAAAAATTTGCCTATGACTTAAGGCTACCGGTTGTTGGTAAATCAATTCTTACCGTTAATGAGCCCCTAAGAGGAGATGTGGTTGTGTTTGATTATCCTTGCGACACTTCCATTAAATACATTAAACGTTTAATTGGTTTGCCAGGTGATGAGATTATTTATCAAGATAAACAGTTAACAGTCAATGGGATATCAGTAAAAAGTAAGTATGAATCTGTTTATAAAAACCCTAAACAATACGGATCTCATGTCTATTTAGAAATATTAGATGATAGAGACCATAACCTATTGCTTACACCCTCAAGAAGAGGAAGAGAAGGGACCTTTACTGTGCCAGAAGGTCATTACTATTTTATGGGGGATAACCGCGATAACAGTGTAGACAGTAGATACGAATGTCCTGGTTTTGTACCCAGAGATCACATTGTCGGTACAGCCACCAGAATATGGTTTAATTGGGATTTTAGCACTTTTCCTGAGTGGAATAGAATTGGCGATAAGATTAAGTAATTAACCTCATATTTTGGATAGTAAATCAAAACAACAATGGTGCAAGAGTACTCTTGGCTATGACTTCAATGATAATTCATTATTGGATCTGGCGTTGACCCACAGAAGTTATTCTAAAGACAATAATGAGCGATTAGAATTTTTAGGCGATGCGGTCCTAGATTTGATTTTAAGTGACGTCTTATATCGAGAATACTCACTAATGGAAGAAGGGAATTTAAGTCGAATGCGTGCTTCAATAGTTAACGAAAGATCCTTATCACTTGTGGCAAATCAATTACTGATTAATGAATATTTAATATTAGGGCAAGGAGAAGCAACTTCAGGCGGAAGTCAAAGGGATTCAATTTTAGCAAACACCTTAGAAGCTATCTTAGGGGCTATCTTTTTAGATGGGGGTTATCATTCGGTTGAAGCCATAATTATTAAGATTTTCAAAGACAATATTGATTCAATAGACCCTGAATCAGATTACAAGGATAGTAAAAGTCAATTACAAGAATTCTTACAACAACAACAAAAAGATTTGCCCCAATATCAACTGATTGACACCACTGGCGATAAACACGACCAAGAGTTTTTCATAGAGTGTGTCGTTGATAATGGCGATATTATTACAACAGCGAGTGGCAAGAGTATTAAAATTGCTGAGCAAAAAGCAGCTTTTGAAGCCTTACAAAGACTCTTGAATGACTAAGATGGTTAGTAAAAGTGGTTATGTCGCGGTTCTTGGAAGACCTAATGTGGGTAAATCAACTCTAGTAAATGCACTGGTCGGTGAGAAGGTCTCAATAGTGACTTCAAAACCTCAAACCACACAATTAAATATTCTGGGCATCTTACACAATAAAGAGTCACAAATTGTTTTTATTGATACCCCAGGATTGTTATCCGAACGACAAATGAAATATAGTCAGAAAGCACTCAATCGAGAGGCTGTGAACGCCTTATCACAGGCAGATCTAGTGTTAATGGTGGTTGAAGCAAATACTTGGAAAAGAGCAGACGACTATATTCTTGAACATCTAAGAGATATTAAGACCAAAGCAATATTAACGGTGAATAAAGTGGATCGATTTAAAGATAAAAACAGTATCCTCGATTTTCTAAAAGATCATTCAAATAACAGTCAGATTATTGAAACAGTTCCTGTGTCGGCTCTTTATGATAAAAATCTTTCTCGCCTTACCACAGTGATTGAAAGACACTTACCGAGCAAAACGCCTAAATATAAAGAAGGCATTATTACTGATAAGGACACACATTTTCGTATAACAGAGATCATGCGTGAACGATTAATGCATCATCTTAGAGATGAATTACCTTATAGCGTTGAGTGTCAATTAGATCATTTTGAGGACAAGAAAAAGATTGTAATGATTGATTTAATGATCAGAACAAAAAAACCTGCCCATAAAAAAATTATCATTGGTAAAGGCGGTCAATTACTAAAAATAATTGCTACTGAGGCACGTTTAGAAATGGAAAATCTCCTCAATAAGAAAGTTTTTCTTAGCACTCAAGTCAGATCAATTAAAAAAGGTAAATCTCTAAGCGCATGACTTCCAATCAGATAATTGAGAATGAGCCTGCCTACCTAATACATCAGCGCCCCTTTTCAGAGAGTAGCCAAATTGTTAACTTGTTTTCCCGCCACTATGGGCGTGTCGATGTTATAGCCAAAGGATCGAAAAGACCCAAGTCTAAATTTAAGTCATTTTTGCAACCCTTTATGCCTATTTTAGCTTCATGGTCAGGTCGGTCTCAATTAAAGACTTTGAGAAGCATCGATTTAAATATAAAACAAAAAATAACTTTGCCTAATAAGCAGTTAATGTCAGCTTTTTATTTAAATGAACTGATTCTTTCTCTTTTAACCACAAATGACCCTTACCAAGAACTCTTTGATTGTTATGCTTTAACTATTGATAAGCTAAGTGACATTGACTCCAGTGAATCTGTGCTAAGAACCTTTGAAATCAACCTGCTTAGTCAAATAGGATATGCCATTAACTTTCAAACAGAAGCCATGTCTTCTAATTGCATAGATGATAAGCAAGTTTATCGGTTTGTAGTTGAAGAGGGTTTTATTCGTTCTAACACAACAACCCCTAATCGTTCTTTAGTCAAAGGCTCAATTATTAAAGCAATAGAGAGAGGAGATTACTCAAGTTCTGAGGTTTTAAAAGTTGCT
The DNA here is from genome assembly GCA_964416745.1 of uncultured Woeseia sp. Taxonomy (GTDB): domain Bacteria; phylum Pseudomonadota; class Gammaproteobacteria; order Steroidobacterales; family UBA11654; genus CACPJA01. Next base: position 19,754 of record CAYQEV010000013.1, on the reverse strand, counting down.
AAGAGGATAACTAGACAATCTATAAAATATCATCTATCAGGAAAAGAACTTAATACCAGGAAAGTCTTCAGATCAATTAATAAATCCAATTAAATGATTAAAGTTTTCTCACGATGATTGTTCCAAACTGAACCTGATCAAAATCCTCGCATTCAATCCTATCTAACGTTGAAGTAACTAAATCAATCATCCTTTGACTGTTTCCACAAACAATTTCTAGAGGTATTTGCTCTTGGTTGAGTAAGATAAAGTTTTCTACCTTTAAATCAACATCACCATGTTTGATGCCGTGAAGATCTAACTTTTTTAATTTCAATAGAGAATGTCCTCCAATCGCATAACAATTAATGATATGTTAATGTCGTAAATTAAAAAAACCAATGAGTAAAAATAAGAAAAGTCGATCACCTGTTACAGGTCAAGAATATCAAGCCAGTTCTGAGCCTAGGTATTCAGGTATACCAACTTTTATGAGAAGCCCACTCGCATCCTCCTTGGATGATGTAGAAATTGCTCTCATTGGAGTTCCTTATGATGGTGGGGTTACAAATAGAGCAGGCGCTCGACACGGGCCTCGTGAGATAAGAAATCAATCGAGCCTAATGAGAGGTTATCACCATGTAACAAGAGTAAACCCTTTCGATTTGGCAAGTATTGCAGATGTAGGAGATGTTATTTTATCAGAGCAATACAATCATCAAGCTGTTATTAATGACATCACTCATTTTTTCAGACAAATAAAAAAAGCCGGAGTTATTCCGCTTAGTGCAGGAGGGGATCATTCGATTACTTATCCAATTTTTAAAGGTATAGCCAAAGACGGACCCATAGGAATGATCCATATTGATGCTCATACTGACACTTGGGGTGAAATATGGGGCTCTAAGTTTCATCATGGCTCCCCATTCAGGTTAGCAGTAGAGGATGGCTTACTTGACCCTAAAAGGACAATTCAAATTGGAATTAGGGGCGCTCAAAATTTTCTAGACGGCATAGATTTCTCATTATCGTCAGGCATGCGAATTGTTTTTATCGAAGAATTTAATGAAATGGGCGTCAAGCAAGTAATAGAAGAGTCTAGGCGGGTTGTTGGAGATGGACCTGTTTACCTCTCTTTTGATGTAGATGGTCTTGATCCTGTGTATGCACCCGGAACTGGGACACCTGAAGTAGGGGGAATCACGACCCTTGAAGCACAACAATTCTTAAGGGGTTTAATGGGACTTGATTTTGTTGGTGGAGACGTTGTTGAAGTGGCTCCTCCTTTTGATCAAACGGGTAATACTGCATTAGTTGGAGCAACGATTATGTATGAGATTTTATGCCTCTTTGCGGATCGCTTCAAAAATAAATAATTAAAAATATATTGAACAAGCAAATAGAATGTATCTCTAATCCGTTTATTGATAAAAATAAACACACTAATCAAAAGAATGATCAGGCCTATAAATTTCATAAAAGTCTCCCCGGTTATAAGTCAACTCCATTAGTAAATTTAAAAAATTATTCCAGTCAAATAGGTATTAAGAATTGCTTGATAAAAGATGAAAGCAAGAGATTAGGATTAAATGCTTTTAAAGTTCTTGGTGCTAGTTATGCCATGGCTCATGAAATTAAGGAAATCCTTGGATTGGAGGAAACTGAATTAAGTTATGATTCTATAAGAGAAAAATCAGCAGCAATTAAAGATTTAACATTTGTTACAGCAACTGATGGCAATCATGGAAGGGCTGTGGCTTGGTGTGCAGAGAAGTTTGGATGTAAGGCTGTCGTGTTTATGCCTAAAGGCACCTCTGAGTTTCGTTTGCGAGCAATTCAACAACATCATGCTCATGTGGAGATAACTGATGTTAATTATGATGACACCGTCAAATACGCTGAGTCAGAATCCAAAAAAAATCAATGGATTTTACTTCAAGATTCATCATGGCCAGGTTATGAAAATGTTGCAAAACACATCATGTCTGGTTATACAACTATGGTGCATGAATTTATAGAGCAGACTTCAGAATGGCCAACTCATGTGATTGCCCAAGCAGGTGTTGGCTCATTTGCTGCATCAATATTTTCTTGTTTTTTAAATAACAATATAAAACAACCAAAGTTGATTTTGTTAGAGCCTTCCGGAGCAGCTTGTTTTTATAATTCTTTAAATGTTGGAGATGGGAACCCTCATTTGACCAAACATCTAGACACTATAATGGCAGGGCTTTCATGCGGAATGCCAAGCCTTTTAGCGTGGAATATAATATGCTCAAGCGCTGATTTTTTTACTATATGTAATGATTCAATCGCAATAAAAGGCATGCAGATATTAGCTAAACCTTATGATAATGATATGCCTATAGTTTCAGGAGAGAGCGGGGCAGTCCCCTTAGGTTTGCTTAATGAGATATGCACCAATCAAGACTATATCAATTTGAGAGAAGAACTGTGTCTAGATAGTGATTCAACTGTTTTATTTTTTTCAACAGAAGGTGACACTGATCCAGATTTATATCAGCGTGTAGTTTCTTGAGTATTATTTAAATAAATCTAATACAGTTCCATAATCATGCATCTGGCCGACCCACCTCCATATTGCTCAATAGTTCTAAGGTCAGTGTGTATAATTTTTTTGAAATGTTCATTTAGAGTGTTGAGTTGTGAAGAATCATAACCCTCAAAAGCTGAAGTTGACATGATTAAATTCAAATCATTATTACTGTCTTTAATTTCGATACAATTGCCACAAAAATCTAATAATTGTTGACTAGATATTTCGAGTATTCGATGAGTATGAGACAGTTCATTGATAACATTATTAGCTCCAATTTTTATCGCTTCACTGCAAATCACAGCTAATTCTGTCCCAATATACATCATCACATCACTGTGATAGATAGGATTACCTGTATGACTCTGAGTTTCAAAAGTAATCAATTCATAATTTTGTTCTTTTGCCCATTTAAACGCTAAATCTTCATTCGATCTTGCTGAGATACCCATATAGGCTCTACGGTTTACTCTATCGAGCACTAGACTGCTAGTTCCTTCTAGAAAACATGATTGATGTTCATATGAACTGTAATCTACTGTCGTTCGATACGTTTTATTAAGAATAGCAATGTGTTCATCAGATTTTTCAAGCCTTCTGTTTTCGCTGAGCATACTGAATAAGTGCATTGATTTATTATCATAAGTTACCGCCCAATTTGGAAAAATGTTATCGGGACAACCTTTTTGCCCTGTTAACGTTGTCACCTTGATATTGTTTTCTAAGAGGTTTCTTTCAAAATTATCAAATTCTATAAGGGCATCTTCCAAGATTTCAGAATGGGGTTTACCATCATCCACATGCTGATAATGATTTGTTTCTACTGTTTGTTGATTAGAATAAAATTCAACAGGCCTAATCAGTAACACATGATTGGTGGACTGACCTTTCATTTCGAGATTGTAGTCTTATTTTCAATCTCTGTGAGTACTGAGGTTATGATCTCTAGCGCCCACTTAATTTCCTCTTTAGTTATCACGAGTGGAGGAGCGAATCGGATTACAGTCTCATGAGTTTCCTTACATAAAATACCCTCATTGAGGAGTAACTTAGACAAATCTTTACCAGAAACATAGTTTGGGTCTATTACCGCACCAATCCATAATCCTTTACCCCTGACTTCTTTGATCACATTACTTTTAATGTCGACTAGGGCATTTTTGAAAAAATCTCCTAGCACACGGCTGTTTTCAATTAAATTCTCTTCCTCAAGTAATTCCAAGGATCTTTTTCCTATGGCTGCAGCAAGAGGGTTACCACCAAATGTTGAACCATGCGACCCAGGTGTTAACCATTGCATTACTTCTTTAGATGCCAGGAAGCAGGATACTGGCATAAACCCACCACCGAGGGCTTTTCCTAAAATAAGACCATCTGGTTGAATATTAGAATGCTGGAAGGCAAACAGTTTCCCCGTTCTTCCTAAACCTGATTGAATTTCATCAAGAATCATCAGAACATTATTTTGTGTGCATATATCTCTTACTTCAGGAAGAAAGTTTTCAGGGGGCACTATAATTCCACCCTCACCTTGGATTGGCTCAATTAAAACAGCTGCCGTGTTTTCATTGATAGCTTCTTCAATAGCTTTAGCTGATCCAAATTTGACAGACACAAATCCAGGCGTGTGTGGCCCAAAGTCATTTTTTGAGTTAGCGTCACTGGAAAAGCTGATGATCGTCGTCGTCCTGCCATGAAAATTACCATCTGCAACGATAATTTCAGCTTTATCTGATTCAATTTTCTTGGAGAGATAAGCCCATCGTCTAGCCGCTTTGATTGCAGTTTCGACAGCTTCTGCTCCTGAGTTCATTGGTAATGCCATATCAAAATTACTGAGTGAAGTAATTGTTTCTAGATACGGTCCCAGGGTGTCGGTATAGAATGCTCTAGAGGTCAGTGCCAACTGGCTTGATTGTTCATGGAGTACTTTGAGTAGTTCAGGATGAGAATGACCATGACTTACAGCAGAATATGCTGACATCATGTCTAGATATTTTTTACCGTCCACGTCCCAGACCCAAACTCCTTTTGCTTTTGATAAAACTACTGGCAAAGGTTTATAGTTGTCGGGTCCAAAGATAGACTCTTTCTCAATAAAATTCCCTTGGTTGGAATTTTTCATCAACTTAACTCAGGAATGCTCCAATCAGTATCAATTGGACCAATATCTTTTATGATTTCTCTATGTCCGCTCCAAGTACTGATGATTGCTTCTGGTGTACCAATGCCCGCTGATCTTGGATCACCTGAAGGACCAAACCAGTGATTCTGAGGGGCTCCAGTTGTTCTAGCTCTAATGCCTGCATAGGTTGTCCCATTGACAGTAAGCCCTAATACCTTCTGCTGAAAGAGGGGATCATTGCTAACAACTGCTGCGGTTAAATGCAGTGGAATCTTTTCTAAGGTCTCAAGAATTATAGGTAATTGGTCGTGTTTATAATTTACTATTACTTGAACGGGTCCAAATACCTCAGAGGTAATAAGATCAAAATGCTCGGTCATTAATTGTTCAACTGGAACCTCTATTGCAGTTGGTTTAAGTGACCCATATACGCTGGGTATTTTATGTGATTCAAGTTCTTCGTTGCCAAATAGAACTTTTGCACCTGGTATTTTAAGTAAAGCATTAATATGATTCTTCATGTCTTCATTATTCCAAGTAAGCACAGGACCTATACTCAGATTATCTAGTCGCCTCCGCTCTGCAAGTGTTTTTAATTTTGGCATTAGATGATCTGTCCAATTTTCATGAACAAAGAGAATACTCTGGGCTGAGCATTTTTGACCTGATGCATTGTAAGCGTCTTCATCACATTGCCATGCAACATAATCTTCCCATTCAGGGCTGTAATCCGGTCCTATCACTTTCCAATCAAAGCCAGCATCTTCAACTCTGATTCGACCATTCATATCTTGAGATAATTGCTCGGCAACTTCCGAAGAACCTGTAAATTGAAGCATTCTAATTTTATTACTGGAACTTTTAATCAAATTTCCCATTGTTGATCCACTGCAATGAATCATGTCAGCATCTGTTGCTGGAAGACCAGAATAAATGAGTAAGCGTAAGAATTGTTCAAAGACAACACCGACTGTGGTGGCTGATTTAATGAGTGGTCGATTTCCCATAAAGACAGCCCCTAAAAACTGTAGACCTGGAATTTCTAAAGGAAAATTGAATGGAGCCACAATAACCACTGGTCCATATGGCCATCGATAGCCAGAGGATTCTTGACCAATATAGTCACCCGGATTAGAGAATCCTCTTCCTAGAAAACGAACTCCATCACCGGCAAAGTTTTCTAGAAATGTTCTGGTAACTTTTACTTCACCAAAACATTGATTATCAGTTTTTGGCATTACTCTTTGAATTAGGCGAACAAAGAAATCCTCAACTTCTTTATCTCTCATAACTTCAGCCGCCTTAGCACAAACATTTCCAAGCATTACATAGCGTTCCACATTTTTTAAAGGGTTATGTAAACCACTTTTAGGACAACTAGCTAGGTTTTTTATAAAGTCATCAATATTTTCTGTGTTTGGGATTTGTATAAAATTCTCACCATTCATGGGATCAGGAATATTATCAAAATGCTTAGCTTCATCTCTCCATTGACCGCTAACTAGATTTTGACATTTTCCAGGCTTATCGGGGTTCATTCCATTGAATGGGTCAACGGTTGCAAACTTCGATAGGTGAGTCATTATAATTTCACTAAATTTGTTAAAGAGAAACTATTCTACCTTCAAATTCCAAGATAACTATAGGCATCTGCTATTTTTTTGATGGCTATAACCATGCCCGCTGTTCTGAGATCCTTAATTTTTTTATTTGAATGAAATTTTTCATTGATATTGCTATAACCTTCACTCATTTTTTCTTCAAGTCCTGATCTAACTAAGTCAATTTCAGTAGAGCCCTTTATAACTTCATCTTTTAAATCATTTGGAAAATCTTGATCTGTCATTGCCTCCAAAGCAGAAACCAAATTAGATTGTCTTTTTACTTCTTCTCTTTGTTGCATTAACCCGTACCGCATTTTTGATAAGTTTTTTACCCATTCAAAATATGACACAATCACTCCACCAGCATTAGCATAAAAATCAGGCAATACAGCAATGCCTCTTTTTTGAAGAATATTATCTGCATCAGCAGTAACGGGGCCGTTGCCAGCTTCTACAATTAATTTAGACTGAATATTATTTGCATTATCTTTATTAATAACATTCTCTACAGCAGCTGGTATTAATATGTCACATTTTTTAGTTAAGAATCTATTCCTTGTTTTTGTGAAACCATCAAAACCATTAAATGTTCTTTTTTTATCGAAGTATTTTTTTAATGATTCAATATTAATTCCTTTTTCATTGACCACTGAACCGTCTTTTTCAATTATAGTAATAATTTTTGCACCATTTTCTGAAAGAAATTTTGCTGCGTAATAACCAACATTGCCAAAACCTTGGATGATTATCTTTTTATCCTCTAAATGAGGAGAAAGGCCTATTTTTTTACAGTCTTTTGGATATTTTAGAAATTCTTGTATGGCATAATATACACCTCTACCGGTCGCCTCAGTTCTCCCATTAACTCCTCCTTTTGAAATTGGCTTACCAGTGACACATGCAAGAGAGTCAATTTCAGTTGGATTGAGTCGTCGATATTCATCAGCGATCCATGCCATAACATTCTCGTCTGTTCCCATATCTGGGCCGGGTACGTTTTGTGATGGGTGTATCAGATCTCTTTTGGCAAGCTCAAAAGTGAATCTCCTAGTGATCCTCTCTAAGTCTTCTTGTTTCCAAGCGTTGGGATCTATGATTAATGCTCCTTTTGACCCACCAAAGGGTAAATCCATCAGTGAACATTTATATGACATTAGGGCGGCTAAGGCTTCAACTTCACTTTGTGATGCACCCAATGAGTATCTAATACCTCCTTTGACTGGTTCATTGTGTTCAGAATGCACGCATCTAAAGCCTGTGAAAGTATGGATCTTGTTTTTTAATGTGACACCAAAATTTACTGTGTACGTTGAGTTTGCTAACTTTATTTTTTTTGCCAAGTCTTCTGGCAATGATAGGAGTTTGGCAGATTTGTCAAACATCTGATTTACAGAATTTAAAAATTCTATTGAATTAGTCATAATTTCCTCCTAACTCTACATTTAGAGTGGTTAAGAGCGTTCCTTCGACTTTATTGTCTACTTCCGTTCACTGCTAATGCTAGAGTGAATGAACGTTCATAAATCTAATTCCAATTAGTGTGACTTATAGTATTTCTTATTAACCTCACTAGTTACTGGTAATATATTATCATCAGTTAAAAATTACTATTAAATAATGAAAAAAGATAAAAATATTTCTTTAGGCGTCAATGTAGATCATATTGCAACCCTAAGAGAGGCGAGAGGCGTTAACTATCCAGACCCTATACAGATTGCTCTTATAGCAGAAAAGAATGGTGCTGACAGTATCACTATTCATCTTCGAGAGGACAGAAGGCATATTCAGGATCATGATGTGGAAAGAATGATTGCAGTGATAGAATCAAGAGTAAATTTCGAAATGGCTGCAACAGATGAAATGATTGATATTGCATGTATGTTAAAACCCTATGACTGCTGTTTAGTTCCTGAGAAAAGACAAGAATTAACCACCGAAGGTGGACTTGATGTCTATTCTAGAGTGGATTTTTTATCCACTTGTGTTGGAAAGCTTAAACAATCTGGAATAAGAGTCTCTATTTTTGTTGATCCAGACCCAAAACAAATAGAATCCAGTCAGATGATTGGTGCTGATGCGGTTGAAATTCATACAGGTCTTTACGCTGATAGCGCTAACCCATCAGATCAAGCATATGAATTAAATCGAATAAAGGAATGTGCGGTTCATGCTGATCGCATTGGATTAAGAGTAAATGCTGGGCATGGACTTCATTATGAGAACACAAGTGACATCGCTGCTATTAGAGAAATCAAAGAATTAAATATTGGTCATTCAATTATTGCTAGAGCGGTCAATACAGGAATTGCAGAAGCAGTTAGTGAAATGAAATCGATAATGATTAAATCGAGAAAATGAGCATATTTGGTATTGGGGTTGATATGGTCAATATTGATCGTATAAAAAAAATACATCAAAAATATGGCAAACGGTTTGTGAAAAGAATCTTAAATTCATCTGAACTGGAGTTATTTCATCAGACCAATGATCAAGATCGATTCTTAGCCAATCGATTTGCAGGAAAAGAGGCCGCAACTAAGGCTTTGGGTACTGGGTTCTCTCAGGGGATCACATGGAAAGACTTCGGGGTTAGTAATAAATCGTCTGGCCAACCGGAATTAATTTTATCAAATAAAGTTGAAAAATTATTTATAACTAAAGGGATTACTTCATCTCATATTAGTTTAACCGATGAACTGCCTTGGTCTATGGCGTTTGTTATTTTAGAGAAGTAAATGAAAACCATAGTATTTGATGTAGAGACCATTCCAGATCTTGATTACGGTAAAAAGAATATGAACCTGGATGGTCTGAGTGATGAGGATATTGGGAGATCAATGTTCTTTCAACAACTTCAAAAGAAGGGCGATGAGTTTTTACCTATTGATCTGCATAAAATTATCACTGTTTCTTGTATAGCTGAAGAAAATAAAACAGTTGAATTGAGAAGTTTTACTGTTCTCAAGCATTTTATAGATTTTATTAAAGATGCTGATCACTTTGTAACCTGGAATGGTCATCGATTTGATATTCCTGTTATTTCTTTTCGAGCTATTATTGAAAATTTAGTTATTAGTAACAAGCTCCTACATGACAATCATCATACTGATTTAAAAGCCGTTTTATCAAATGGCAATATTGCTTTGATTTCAGGTCTTGATAGGGTTTCTAAACACCTTGGTCTTCCTGGTAAAGCCTTTCACTCTGGAAAGGTGGTTTGGGATTTATATCTAGAAAATAAAATGCATGAAATCATCCAGTATTGTGAGACTGATGTCCTCAATACTTATTTAATCTATATTCATCACCAACACACAATTGGAGAAATATCAAAAGACCAATTAAGAGAGAAAAAAGAAACACTTAAATCTTTTCTAAGTTCAAGTGAAAATCATCACAATGAGTTTATTGAAAAGCTTTAATCTGATGACCAATATTTCTATTTCAATCATTCATCAAAAACTTTATCTGAAGACAGATACCCTAGAACGTGAGTACACAATCGCAACATCTCAACATGGTCCCGGCGAAGAGAAAAACAGTTTTTGTACACCCAGAGGTAAACACTTAATTAGAGCAAAAATAGGGGCGGGACAGCCACGCGGAGAAATATTCAAAGGACGGAGACCAACGGGAACTATATTCTCTGCTGACACCAATGATCTGGAAGGAGGAGATTGGATATTAACAAGAATACTTTGGTTAAGTGGAACTGAGATTGGTAAAAACAGATTAGGCAATGTGGATAGCATGCAAAGATATATATACATTCACGGCGTTCCTGATGAGTTAATACTTGGGATTCCAGGATCAAAGGGCTGTATTAATATGTCTAATAATGATATCGAAGAAGTTTTTGATTTAGTCGATATAGGCACTCCAGTAGTAATTGAATAACCAATGTCTTTCCTTGGCCCAATAATACTTTCAATTGACGATAAGAAGCTCTCAGATAGAGAGAGAGTTATATTGTCACATGATTCAATTGGTGGGGTGATTCTGTTTGCTAATAATTATGACAATCGAAATCAACTTAAAGATCTTGTGCAGTCGATAAAAGCGATAAAATCACCCGAATTAATTGTTTGTGTGGACCAAGAAGGGGGCCGTGTTCAAAGGTTTGAAAAAGAATTCTATTCACTTCCTTCTTTTAAACAACTAGGCACAATTTATAATTGTTCAGTAGAAGATGGATTGAAAGCTTCTTACCTTGCTGCACAAATTATGGCTCTTGAGCTCTTAGAGGTGAATATTGATTTTAGTTTTACTCCTGTGGTTGATCTCGATTATGAGTTATCGTCTGTTATTGGTGACCGATCTTTTCATTCATCTTCGCAAACTGTGATTGACCTATCTGCATCTTACTTGAAGGGTTTGGAGCGAGTTGGCATGAAAGCTGTTGCAAAACATTTTCCTGGCCATGGAGGGGTGAGTATTGATTCTCATTATGAGAAGCCTATTGATCAACGTTCTTTTAATGATTTAAGTAATGATCTCAGTCCTTTTCAAAATTTATTTAAAAAAGAATTATCAGCAATTATGACAGCGCATATATTGTTCCCTATGGTTGACTCTTCGATTGTTACTTTTTCTCAGAAATGGTTAAAAGATATTCTTCGAGATCAATTAGATTTTCAGGGTCTTGTAATTTCTGATGATCTATCTATGGGGGCAACGAAGGATATTGGGCCCATGATAGAAAAAGTAAATACGGCCCTTCATGCTGGTTGTGACTATGTCCTTTGGTGTCATTCTAAAGAAAATCTTGAAGCAGAAGAACTTGATGCCATAGCTATAAACACAGATATCAAGCCATACAAGAAAATAGAGTTAATGAAACCATTGTTTAAGATTAACGAAACTTCTTTATCTATTAATGAGTTGATTTCGGAGCTTAATCAGTTGTTAAGTAATTGAGTAAGCCCTCAATTTCTTTAATTTTCTCATTACTGACTAGAAAATCGCCTTTGAACCCTAGAGATTGGTCCGGGTATAACTGAAACTTGTCATTGTTTTCATGTATTAATTGAATCAGTAGATCACTTTCTATTGTCGTTGAAGAGTGAAAGTAAATTCTTCCGTATTGATTGTTTAGCTTAATGCGTTCAATGCCCATTAAGTTCGCCTTGTTTTTGAGTTTAGTAACCTCAAGAAGATTAGAAGTGAATTCAGGTAACACACCAAAACGATCCATGAGCTCATGTTTTATTGATTTGATTTGACTATCATTATCAGTTGATGATATTCGTTTATAGAATATCAATCTTAAATGCACATCAGGCATATAGTCTTCGGGGATGAGTGTCGGTATGTTTAAATTGATATCGGTTGTGAAAAATGGATCATCAGAGATTCCAAAATCTTTTAATGAGCTAACAGCCTCTGAGAGTAAATCTTTATAGAGCGTGAACCCTATTTTTTGTATTTGCCCACTTTGTTCATCCCCTAGAATTTCTCCTGCGCCTCTAATTTCTAGATCATGCATGGCTAGAATAAACCCAACACCTAAATCTTCTATAGCTTCGATTGCTTCGAGTCTCTTAAGCCCATCCTCTGTTATTTGATTTTTTGGTGGTGTTAATAAATAGGCATAAGATTGACGTTCAGATCTTCCGACTCTGCCTCTCAATTGATGGAGTTGCGCTAGACCAAAACGATTAGCATTATTAATGATGATGGTGTTTGCATTAGGTATGTCTAATCCACTCTCAATAATTGTTGTTGCTAATAACACGCTGAATTCGTTGTTATAGAATCGCATCATGATTTGTTCAAGTCTTCTCTCTCTCATTTGACCATGAGCTACCTCGATAGAAAGGTCAGGAACAATAGTTCTTAGTTCTTCAGATATGTTTTCAATGTCATCAATTTTGTTGTGAACAAAGAGAATTTGCCCACCTCTGTTAATTTCTCTTTGAAACGCTTCTTTAATAAGATTTTTATCCCAACGGCTTATATAGGTTCTGATGGGTAATCGACTTTCTGGTGGTGTCGCTATCATTGAGATATCTTTGAGTTCACCGATCGCCATATTAAGGGTTCTCGGTATAGGGGTAGCAGTCATTGCTAGATAATCAACACCGTATCTTATTTTTTTTAATTTCTCTTTGTCTTTAACTCCAAACCGGTGTTCTTCATCAACAATTACGAGACCTAACTTTGGATAAGATATTTTTTCAGAAAGAACAGCATGAGTGCCAATGACAATATCGGTTTGCCCTAGTTTTAAGGTTTCTATAATTGTTTCTCTTTTTTTAAGAGTCTGTGTTCGTGATAATAGCTCAATATTGATAGGCCAATCAGTAAATCTTTCTTGAAAGGTTTCATAGTGCTGTTGTGCTAATAGCGTTGTTGGAACCATTAAAACAACCTGATTACCATTCATAACTGAACTGAATGTTGCTCTTAGAGCGACCTCAGTTTTTCCAAACCCAACATCACCACAAACCAATCTATCCATCTTTCTAGAAGAGGCCATATCATCTAATACTTGATCAATTACTTTTGCTTGATCACCAGTTAAAATAAATTGGAAGCCTGTACAAAAAGCATCATAATCTTGTTGATTAATTGGCTGACTCTTACCAGGAGTTAATTTACGGTTAGCGTACAATTCTAAGAGTTCCGCAGCCATGTCTTGAGCCTTTGTCTTTGCTTTTTTACATATTCTCCTCCATTGATCATTTCCCAGATTGCTTAAAAGACTTTCATCACTGCTATCACCTATATACCTTGAAACTTTTTCCATTTGAGTAATTGGTAGTTGAAGTAGGTCACCTTTAGCATAATTGATACATAAAAATTCTGATTCAACGTCATCAACCGATAGTCTTTTTAGTCCATCATACTTGCCAATACCATAATCTCGATGAACTACGAGTGCTCCTTTTTGTAGATCTTTTAGATTTTCAATAATTGTTTCTGGATCTTGTTTACGATATTTTTTATTGACTCTTTTTGTTAGTTTGCCAAATAAGTCAATTTCACCAATTACAGCTAAACGTTGGCTCTTTATTAAAAACCCTTTGCCTAATATCTGTTCAGTTATATAAATACCGTCTTTTTGAGCTAAAAAATCTCTCCAGTTATTTGCTATACCAATAGATATAGAAGTGGATTTAAAATAATTCTTTATTAAGCTTTGTTTCTTTTTTGTTGGTACTGAAATTAGCACCTTACTAATTGATTCTTTTTCAATTAAAAGAAGAATCTTCTCAATTATTAAAGAAATATCTGATGTTTCTAAGAGCAAGGGTTGAGTATCAAAATTAATAAGTTGTTGCTTATTAGTGCCAGTTAATTTCTCTGTTTGAACGGTAAAAAGAGTTTTCTGATTTATTTCATCTATTATCTTGTTTGCATTAAAGAACAATTCATTGGGTTGCATTATTGGTTGCGTATCCAATTGATAATCATTAAATCTTTGATCAATTAACTGTTTAAAATCCAATAAAGACGAAGCAAAATCATCAATTAAAAATATTCTAGTAGAAGGATCAATATAGTCTAGAAGAGAAGACATGGTGTTATAAAATAGAGGTAGGTAGCTATAAACACCATGGTTTTCAGGGTCATCATAAATGTAATTATAAAGAGGCCATTCCATTTGATTTCCCTCAAAATGATTTCTCATATTAGTCTTAAAGAAATCAACAGCTTTTGAATCACGAGGAAACTGATTAGCTGGAATAATCCATGTCTTTTTGATTTGTTTTATAGTGAGTTGAGAAGCACTATCAAACAATCGGATAGAGTCTACATGATCATCATCAAGATCAATTCGTATAGGATGGATTTCAGAGGGTGAACAAAGATCAACTATAGAACCCCTAACAGCATATTGACCAGGATCATGGACGACTGCAACTCGATCAAAACCACTGCGCTGTAATATTTCTTTTATCTCGGCGATGGAAAGTGATTGCCCAACTTCAATTGGTTGACTTACAGAATCAAAAAAATCTCTTGGTGGTAGTTTCCACAAAAGGTTTGAGGCATTTAAAACTAAAAGATTTACTTCTTTTTTGATTAACTTATGCAATATTTCTGATCGTTTTGAAATAATATCTCGTCTTGGTGGGCTCAAATCATAAGGTAAGATTTCTAAATCTGGGAAGACCTCAACTATCTGATCAGTTTGGTTGAAGTAGCTAATTTCATCTGCAATTACCTGTGCGTTTTCACTGCTAGGACAGATAACCAAAGAAGATACTGCGGTTTGTATCCTATCTTCTGCTAAAGCTAAACCAATGGATGAACCGTAAAGTTGACCAAACTTTATGGCGCCACTTGTTGTATCCCAGTTCTGAGAATTAATAAGACTGATTTGTGATCTTGTGTTCATTATATTGATAATTTAAGCCATGTATTATTTCATATATTTATCGATTTTTTCTTCGTGTTTATGTCTAAAGTATTTATGATGTTCTAACCCAGTAATGTTTAATTTATACAGTGCAGAACAAATTTTTTATAGCTCGAAGGTTTTTACTTACAAAAGATAAAGGTCAATTTATTTCAATTGTAAGTATTGTATCCTCAATAGCGATTGCCATAGGCATTGCATCCATTATTATTGTTCTCTCAGTTATGAATGGTTTTGAATCTGAAATCCATAAGAGAATAGTGAATGTTGAGCCTCATATAACAATTAAAAGCACCAATCCCATTGACTATAATCCGATGGAAGACTTAGATCTGAGTTTTATTGAAGGAAAGAAAGTGGTTTTTCCTTCACTTGAATCCAAGGGGATAATGGAATTTAATGGACTAACCTCAGGTGTGAATCTAAAGGGCATAGATTTAGCTAATAATGATGCACTAAATGCAGAAAACTATGATCAGTTTAATATCTCTGAATTAAAGGCAAGGAAAATAATTATTGGAAAGAGCTTAGCTTATCGTATGGGGGTTAATATTGGCGATCAAATTATAATTAGAATTCCTAATTTTAAAGATTTTACTTCAATTACAGCGGCTAATTCTAAATCTTATCAGGTGATTGATGTTGTTGAATTTGGACTAGGTAAATATGATTCAACTTTAGCCTTATTACCAATGAATGAATTAAGAATATCAATGGGGTCTTCAGCAACATTAAATAGTTGGTCGATTAGAGTGGATAATCCTTATCAGACCTCTGAATATATTCAAAGGATTGAATCTGCAATTAATAATGACCAGATAATTGTTAGTGATTGGTCAAATAGTAATAAACCACTTTTCCAGGCCATTATGATTGAAAAAACAATTATGAGTGTATTAATTTTCCTAGTTGTGCTTATCGCGATGTTTAATATTATGGTGATGATTTCAATGACAGTAGATGACAAAGAAAAAGATATTGCCATACTGAGAACACTTGGGTTTACAAGTTATGATATTTCCCAGATATTTTTCTTACAAGGGGCAATGAATGCAACACTTGGCATAATATTGGGGATTATTTTGGCTTTTCTTGGTTTAAATAACCTTCAAACAATTGAGACATTTATCAGCGTTATTTTTGGTTTTAATTTCTTCCCAGAAGGTCTCTATTACATCTCATCGATGCCTTATCTCATCAGGACGGGAGATGTCATAATTATTTCAATCTCAGCATTATTGATTAGTTTTATAGCTTGTTATTTACCTGCAGTAAAAGCGTCTAAGCAAGATCCAGTTTCAATAATAAGGTTTTACAGAAATTAGATATCAGATGTATAAATTTTTTGAATGGCAAATAATAAAATCATTTCTTAAAAGAAAGCAGGGCGATATGGCTTATTCAATTATTTCTCTATTAAGTCTCCTTGGCATCAGCTTAGCAGTGGCAGTAATTATTACAGTAATGTCAGTTATGAATGGTTTTCAGATTGAAATTCAGGAAAAAATGTTAAATCTAATCCCTCATGCAACTATTAAAAATATTAATAGCGTTAACAACAAGTCAAACGTAGATCTTTTAAATTCAATTCTTGAGAAGAAAGAATATGTAGAGTCCCATTCAGTTTTTGTGGATGGAGAAGCAATAGCAATTACCAATAGTAATTTTAATGCAATACAAATAAAAGCTTATGCTAAAGAAGCAGCACCCATTAAAAATAAATTGTCTCAATTGATGGTTAAAGGTGAAGTGAACGATTTATATAACAAATCTTTTAATGTCATCATAGGTAAAGGTTTGTCAGAGCAACTAAAAATTAAACTCGGAGACAAAATAACATTGATGACTCGAGATAACCTGGGTATCCCGTTGGGGAGTATTCCTCGAGTTAAACAGTTTAAGGTCTCAGGAATCTTTGAGTCAGGTGTTTTTGAATTTGATCAAAACCTCGTTTTTACAGCTTTACAAGACACTCAGCTATTTTTTCAAATGGGAAATAGTTTTTCAGGTACCGATCTCGACTACTACGATCCAAATAAAGCCTCATTTTATACAAGACAAATTGCCATTGAATCAGGTGGAGGTTTCTTGATAAGTGATTGGAGCAAAGAAAACCCAAGCTTTTTTAGGTCATTGGAATTAACCAAGAGGATTATTTTTATTGTGTTGATATTAATCTTAGCTATTGCTTGTTTTAATATTATCTCTTCACTGACAATGCTAGTGAGGCAAAAACGCTCTAATATTGCTGTTCTTAGGTCTCTTGGAGTACAACAATACTCGATTCACAAGATTTTTTTAGCCATTGGGTTTTTTTTAGGGTCTATTGGATCCATTATGGGCGTTATGATCGGTTTCTTTATCACTATTAATCTAAGTATAGTGGTTAATTTTATTGAAGAAATTATGAGTATTACTTTATACCAACCTGAGATTTATTTTTTAAACGAGCTACCAACTAGGATTGACTGGTCAGAAGTTCTAATCATATGTTCCATTGCAATAATCTTGTCTATGTTTTCAGCATTTATTCCTTCTTATAATGCTTCCAAGATTGATCCGTCTGAATTGTTAAAGCTTTATAGATAGTCATGGAAAATATTATTCAATTAAATAACGTTCGAAAGGAATTTAAAAAAGGAGAAAATGTTGTTGAGGTTCTTAATGGGGTTAATTTAACTTTAAATCAAGGTGAGTTAATTGCAATAATCGGCCCTTCAGGGAGTGGCAAGACAACTTTGTTACAAATCATTGGCTTATTGGATAGGCCCACAAAAGGTGATTTATTTGTAAAAGGAGAAAATCAAATTGATCTAACGGATAAATCAAGAAGCAGACTAAGAAACCAATTTTTTGGTTTTGTTTATCAGTTTCATCATCTAATTAATGAATTTTCAGCCCTAGAAAATACCATGATGCCTTTGTTGGTAAGAAATGAAAAAATTAAGGACGCAAAGTCTATCGCTCGCGAACTTTTATCTTCTGTTGGTTTACAGGGTAGAGAGGATCATAAACCTCATGAGCTTTCAGGTGGTGAGTGTCAGAGAGTAGCAGTAGCAAGAGCTTTGGTGACTTCACCCAATATTATTTTAGCTGATGAGCCGACAGGTAATCTAGACCCAGATACAGCTGAAACAGTCTTCGAAAAATTTATTAATTTGAATCGCTCACTTAACTCCAGTCTTATCATGGTCACTCACAATCATCAGCTAGCAGAAACAATGGACAGAGTGTTCGAATTAAAACATGGCAAACTTATTGAGATCAGATAAGTCTTAGTTGATGTCTTGTCAAACTTCACAAAATCAACACAATCCAATTCGTCGAAGTTTAATGCCCTATCGTATAATGGCTGACTAATTTATATGAAAGATGGCTACAAAATTTACTTGAGATTACTGGTCTATGGGAAACCTTATTGGGCTATGTTCTCAATTGGTGTAATTGCTATGTTACTTTTTGCAGTGACTGACACTGGCTTCGCGTTCCTAATTAAAACCTTGACCGATAGTTTTGCTGGTACTGGCACTGCTTATGATACTCAAGAGCTTAAAGTGATGTTACCTTTTGCAGTTATTATTATTTTTATTGTTAGAGGTGTTTCAGGATTTTTCTCAGTTTATAACATTGCTTGGATTGGTCGGCAGGTTATAAAATTACTAAGAGGCGAGGTTTATAATAAATTTCTTACGCTTCCGACTTTATTTTTAGACAGAGAATCTAATGCAGAACTTCTTTCTAAGGTGACCTACAACATTGAACAAGTTGCGGAATCCACCTCAAATATTCTTACTGTGCTGATAAGAGACACATTAACAATTATCGTTCTTTCAGTGTATATGGTGTATTTAAACCCCACACTTGCATCAGTCATTTTTTTAGTTGCTCCTGTTATCGCTATTCTCGTAAGATTTCTCAGTTTATTATTTCGACGTTATAGTGAACGGATTCAAGACTCCATGGCAGATGTGACTCATGCGATCAAAGAAACCCTGCAAAACCATAGAATTATAAAGGTTTTTGACGGCCAAGATTTTGAAGAGGAACGCTTCTCAGTGGTCAATGAAAGCAATAGGAAGCACAACATGAAACTCTTCTCGACAAAGGCTATAGGGGATGCTCTTACTATCTTTCTGTCTTCTCTTGGCGTTGCAGGTGTGGTTTATGTGGCTACACTTGATGAGGTAAGAAGTTCGATGACGGTTGGTGATTTTAGCGGTTTCATCACAGCAATGGTTCTTCTTATGACACCCCTCAAAAGACTCACCAATGTCAATGCAATGATACAAAAAGGGATAGCCGCAGCAGGGTCAATATTCTCATTAATTGATGAAAAAGATGAGGTGGATCAAGGAACCCTTGAAGCTAAAAGAATGGAAGGCTTCATTTCGTTTCAAGATGTAAATTTTTCCTATGATGATAATAAACAAACCCTAAAAGGAATAAATCTAACAATTAACCCCAATGAAAAATTGGCTATTGTGGGTAAGTCAGGTAGCGGTAAAACAACCTTAGTCAATTTAATTCCAAGATTCTATGAGATTTCTACTGGTAATTTGATGATTGATGCAGAGAACATACAAAATTATTCTCTTAGATCTCTAAGAACTAATATCAGCCTAGTAACCCAGGAAGTTACATTATTTAACGACACTATATTTAATAATATAGCCTATGGTAAATACTCAGACGACGAGGTAAAAAGGGTCGTCTCATCTGCTCACATGGATGAGTTCATTGATAGTCTGCCTGAAGGTTTGAATACATTAGTTGGCGATCAGGGTATCTTGCTTTCAGGAGGTCAGAGACAGAGAATCGCTATTGCCAGAGCATTATTAAAAGATGCCCCAATACTGATTCTAGATGAAGCCACTTCCGCTCTTGATTCTGAGAGCGAACAGCACATACAAAAAGCCTTGGATCAGCTTATGGAGAACCGGACAACGTTAGTTATTGCACATAGATTATCGACTATTGAGAATGCAGACAGAATCATAGTTCTATCAAAAGGTCAGATTGTCGAGGAAGGCACACATGAGGAGTTGTTAAATAATAATGCTGAATACGCGTCACTTCATCGCCTGCAGTTTAATGATTAATTTTTCTCGGAAATTAGAAAAAGTT